>CAYZLR010000105.1:0-11453 GCA_964479275.1 uncultured Caulobacterales bacterium | reverse complement strand
AGAATCATAAGTCGCTGAAATCACTCAATTGTAATTTTGAATTGGGCTCTAAGTGCTTGGTCTCGGGAAATTATTAGATGCTACTTCATAGAACAATTCGGGTTTCTGCGTCCAGCATTTGTTAACAAACTCAAATGACGTTAATCCGCGCAGCTTTTTTAAAATTTAGCAAAATTGCAGAGCTCAAGAAACGCTCAGCGATGGCAGCAGAACCGTTCATGCAATGAGTGATAGCGACGACGAACACTCCAAGCTATGCACGCCGTAGCTTCATTCAGTACACGATACACCTTTTGAACTTATAAGTCATTCGGGCACAATAATCCGCAAACCCCTTTTCCACCCTTTAAGAACCACCGATATTTGAGTTTGTCAAACGCAGCATTTAAAGGCCAACGAAGCCTGCTCAACGTTTTTTTCGAGCACGCCACCTCCTAACTGCGTTCTGATTAATGCAATTTTGGTCGACTAACCACGCAAACGAAGATGAGCGACACGCTGTATTATTTTTAAGCGCTGCGCGTAATCATGGCCATTCATATAAACTGGTCCCATAGCCCTGTTTTCTCTGACTCATGGCGGCACAAACAAATTCAGTCCCTTTTCGGGACAACACACCTAAAATCAAATATCAAGATTAAGATTTAATAGGAAAACCTATTTTAACACTTTTTTCATCTAACTTAATATTTTCAATATTGATGGAGCTGTTAACACAGTTGCAAAGTTAATCTTATAGGATGTCTAATATGTCTTGTTGTGGGCAATTGTATTTGGAGTAAAAGTATGGATTTTTCAGTTTTAAAGTCCGGCAGTAATGCTGGGAAAAAATCTGCTAAACGGGGCAAACCAATTGAGAAAAAAGACAATGCGGGATTGGGGACATTATTCCGTCGAAAGAAATCCGATGGGGATGAAATTTTACCCGTAGGCGATATAAATGCGGGTTTATCTCGCGCTTTACGCGCGCCTAAAGTCGACAAAAAATCTGATGAATGCCGCGAGAACGATCTCCGCCTCATAAGAAGCGCACTGACCACAATTGAAGCCGTCCTATATGCCATGGATAAGGCAAGAGAGATCCTACAACAATGTTATGAAGTCGCATCTTCTGCGAAAAATGTCGAAGATCCAGGCGCACGCGCACTGTTGGCAGATAGCTATGATGAGTTGCGATTATCGATCGATACAATTGTTGACGATACTGACCCTAGCGGCGTCGAATTGATCGGGCCCGATGCGCAAAATCTTGATATCGAAATGTCGGGTCGAGCACGATATTCTCTGGCTTTCTTTCGATTACATAGCGGTGATGATGGGTTGAAATTATCTCCTCCCTTCAATGCATTTGACACTGATGAAGAAATTGATGCGCTATCAAACGAGCTGAAGGAAGCCTATCAACGGGTCGAACGTGCAACGGCTGCATATTGCCGTGATGCAAAATACTTAATGGCGCGAATCAATGAGTTCACTCAACAATCATCACAAGACATCAGCGAAAACGAGGGCGCTAGGCGCGCCGCTATCGCCTAAATCAATATGAACAAATCGCATTGCTTCGCTATTTTAAAGCGCAATAACATCAAATGGAAACATGTGGTTGCATTAAGGTATTAATTTGTCGTCGTCCCGAACGCTCAGGCGGTTGCGACTTGATCTGGAACTGCCTTAAATTCAGGTGCGAGCAGCATAAAATCCCGCATGAATTTAGGGGTGTTTTTGTGAAAACTGATGACCTCGCAAGAATTTGAAGAAAATCACACCAAATTTCGATAAAAATCAACGCAGCGTTGCAGACAAACTTCCATTTGCACGTTATCCTGTTCTTCTAGCTAAGGCATTTTAGCGTTCAAGCGGGAACCGCTTGAACGCTAAAATGCGAAAAAAGAAAGACTTAAAGCACCTCGGCGACTCGATTTGATATGGAGGCGCTTTAGAAGGAAAAATAATATGCGCGTCCAATCAATATCTCCGGCTTTACTCTTGAACAACATAAGCAACAAAAAAAATGTAGCTCTTATATCTCTCCTTGCCGTACTGAGCATAGCATACTTCGCGATGACGAACGCTGCAGTTGCCGCCAGCTTTGATAATGTTAGTTTTACGAAAACAGACACTCCCCTTTCCTCCTATCAACAAATCCATATTGCTCAGGTAGAAACAAAACTTCCAGGAGAAGAACTCCGGAATCGGAGTAATATTCGCCGAGGAAGTCGCGGCTTTAGTAATGCACAGCGATATGTCAGTGATAAAGATCAAGTACAAAAGGCGAATGATCTTTATGAAGATTTACGCTCGAGGCTCAGCAGAGATTTTGAAATTGTTGATCAAGCTGGCCCCGGCGTCTTAACCATTGAAACAACAATAACAAGGTTGGCTTCATCCAGACCAACTTTCACAGATCTTAGTGACTCAACGAGTCTTCGATTTGAGAGTATTTACGCGGGCGGCGCTGAAGCAATTTTTAAGCTGAGTGAAAATGGTGAAACCATTGCCACTATGGAAGACAGCTATATCGCAAGCTTGAATGACGGCTTTCCACGGGTTGGAATTTGGAGTGATACAGACCGGGTCTTTTCGCGATGGTCTCGTAAATTAGCAAAATTCATCAGCAAGAACTAACGCCCTCACGAATAAAAACATCTCAACAGATATTGAAAATCTATGAGGGCCCATCCATGCGTTCCGTTTTGTAAGTATGCCAACCGTTCGCGCGCAAATGACAGGCCGGGCAAGAACCACACCCATACCCCCACGGATGGATTTTGTCTCTCTTGCCTTTATAACAGGTATGAGAATCAACCCGAATAATTTCTACCAATTCTTCGCCGCCCAAATCCTCGGTCAAATGCCAACATTGAGCTTTATTCAAGGCCATCAACGGCGTGAATAGTTTTATCTCGGTTTCCATACCCATATTAATGGCTTCCATTTGCTTGTGAAGTGTTTCTTCACGGCAATCGGGGTATCCAGAAAAATCAGTTTCACACATGCCGGCAGCAATATGAGAGACTCCTCTTCGCCAAGCAAGCGCACCTGCATACACCAAAAAAACCAGATTGCGCCCAGGTACAAACGTATTCGGAAGCCCATCATCTTTAACGATGATTTCTGCGTCTTGCGTCATAGCCGTCTGGCTAAGAGCTCCAAATGTTTCTATGTTCAGGAAATGATCCACCCCCAATCGTTCACCCCAAATCGGAAAGTTCTTTTTGAACTCTGACCTTAATCGGTCACGCGCCTTAAACTCCACATGATGTCGCTGTCCATAATCAAATCCAATCGTCTCAACGATAGCAAAATTTGCACAAGCCCAAGCCAATACTGTCGCACTGTCTTGCCCACCAGAAAAAAGTACCAATACTTTTGAAGCTTCATTTTGTGGAAGCATGGCAGCTATCCCCAAAGTCGTATCGCAACAGCACTCACACTGGAAGTCACCAAAAACCCCACAATGATGACACCGATGATTGCCAAAGCAATCAAAGGCGCATCAATGCCAAACATAGCCCTCTTAAAAACGCCCCATATTAAGACCAATGAAACGATCAAAACAGGTGTCATCATCACTATAGCCATTTCTTTATTTCCCGTCAGTTCCAATATTATCACAGGAATTAGCATCAGTAGGGAAATTAAAAACTGTTGCCAGTTATAACCAAGGATCAAATTAATCGCATCAATTTTTCGAGGCAACTTTTTCGCTAATGCATAGAGAAACCATAAAGAGGCTATTCGATCCAAAACATCACGTATCAGGATCATAATGAGTTGAGCGTATATTGGTAAACTGACAGGGCTTATTACTGGTTCAGTCGACGATGATTGTAAATATTCCTCTATTGCGGGGCTAAGAGAAAACGATACGATCGCGGTGATAAGAATTCCCGGAATGATAACCCAAAACGAGCGATAAACCCCCTCAAGCGTACGATCAAAATAATTTTGCCAACCTTCATGATTAAAGGCCATAGCCAAAACGCCGCGTAAGTGAGAGAAAACATAACGCATAGTCACGATTGCATTCCATATGTTTTAAAATATCGAATTAAAATGTCCGTATATATATCAGTCAGCAATTGAATATCTTCAACTGCGACACACTCATCCACCTGATGCATAGTTGCCCCCACAAGGCCAAACTCGGCTACAGGAGCAATTTTTTGAATAAATCGTGCATCTGAAGTGCCGCCTGACGTTGAGAATTCAGGTATTTTACCACTCATATGCTCAACGCTTTTTGAGAGTAAGCGCAAATAATTGTCATCAGTAGTCAAAAAACTTTCACCCGAAACGATGGCTTCAAAGTCAAAATCAAATCCACTCTCGTTTTTAGCTTCGATTAAACGCTCTTCTATCCAGCGATGAATTTTTTCACCTGTCCAGTTCGGGTTAAACCTGACATTCAAACGCAAACTCACGCTGGCTGGAATAACGTTATGCGCCGGGTTATTCGATTCGATTTCAGTTATTTGTAAACTGGTTGGTTGAAAACGATCATATCCTTCGTCCGGGGGACTCAAAATGAGTTTATTGATGTAACAGGGCACACCATGAAGAGGGTTTTTCGCCCGCGCTGGATATGCCACATGTCCCTGCACACCCTTAATTGTCACCCAGCCATTTATTGAGCCGCGCCGACCCACTTTGATCATTTCCCCCATCTCATTTGGGTTAGTAGGTTCTCCTACAAGACAATGATCTATTTTTTCACCGCGTTGTTCCAGCCAATCGAGCATTTTTCTCGTACCGTTTATCGCCGGACCTTCTTCATCACCCGTAATCAATAAACTGATAGAGCCAGTCGTTAGCCCTTCGTCGTCTTTCGCCAAATAGTTTTGCACCGCCACGACAAAAGCCGCAATTGCACTCTTCATATCAGAAGCACCGCGCCCGGTTAAAATACCGTCTTTTATCTCTGCTTGAAACGGTGGCACGGACCAATCCTCTTCCCGGCCTGGCGGCACAACATCTGTATGCCCAGCAAAACAAAAATTCGGGGACTTTTCACCCAAACGGGCATATAAATTTTCTACGGACGCGGTTCCTTCGGCCTCAAATATGACACGTGAGACGTCAAAACCAATTTGCACCAGAGCCTGCTCAAGAATATCGAGCGCCCCTGCCTCGTGAGGGGTGACTGATGGACATCGAATGAGGTCCTGGGTTAATTTAACCGGATCAAAAGTAGCTGTTCTTGTCATGTGTGTAGAGTTAGGACACATAAGCGGTAGTGACAAGTGCACACGTGATGACACTCAATTATAAAGGATTAACTGATGCCAAAACTTGATATTGACGCCATCCCCGTGCGCTCTGGATCAATTTACCCCGGCGCATTAAACAATATTATTGGCGCGCGCACGAAACGCGCACTCGGGGATGCGGGAAATCTAAATCAATTTGGTGTCAACCTCACCCAATTGCCACCGGGGAGCGCTTCTGCCCATCGCCATTGGCACGCCAAAGAAGATGAGTTTATCTATATTCTCTCGGGGGAAGGGATTTTAATCGAGGATGATCAGGAAACCATGATGAAAGCCGGTGATGCGGCTTGTTTCCCCGCGAATGTAAAAAATGGTCATCACGTGATCAATCGCAGCCATGAAATGTTGCTACTTCTGGAAGTGGGTACGAGAGCCTCTCATGAAGAAGTAACTTACACAGATCCTGAAGTTGATATGAAAATATCGAAACTTGACCACAATTGGAAAATCACCCGCAAAGATGGTTCTTCGATGGATGATGATTAATGACCAACCTACGATTCTTTATTGATGATTCTAGCAGGCACCCCTACGGCCAAGTGCTTTTCTGGAACAGCTTTGAGCACAACCGCATTGGCGCCGATCACAGCGTGATCACCAATGGACACCCCCCCCAATATAACCGCACCCACTCCGATATCCACATGATTACCAATCGTCGGATTTAATCCAACCTCTTCAACCGAGCGGATGCCAAAAGTTGTATTTTGTCTAATCGTTACATCATCGCCAATGGAGCGAGCGACCAAAATCATTCCCCCAAAATGCTCGAGCGTCACCCGTCGCCCGACTTTTGTACTATAGGGTAAATCAATTCCCGCAAACATTTGAACGCCTTTATACCAAACACGGTAAATAACTGTCATGGGCATACGGATAATCTTCGTCTTAATCCCCATTCGCCAATTACCAAAACGGTGATTGAACAAAGCCCAGAACCCTTGAGCAAACACCCCCCCTTCTTGAGCGCGCAAATCCTCGCGAACCAAAGCCCAATACCCGATATCATCGGGATTTTCATTTGTCGTGCCTGGGAGCAGGGTTGATGAAAAAACGTCTTGATCTGTAGGCATAATGTTTGCCTTTCTTGTTTCCAACTTAGCTGCAAACAAATTTTTATAAAAGCTTATTATCGTTACCCGAAGCCCTTTTGTATCCTTGCCGCTGATAAAGCGGCGGAGAAAAAAAACACTCGCGCCAAAAACCCAGGCGAGATTGGCCAGAAAAAATTTCAACCCACCATAGTTCTTACGAAAAAAATAATTTCGAGATTGAAACCAGTAATCAGGCGGAACATCATCATTAGTTTTCCCCTCAATGACACCAGTTGACTGCCCCACCATATGTACCGCTTTGGCCGCGGGTACATACCAAATTCCCCAACCAGCTCTCTTCATCTGCAGCATTAAATCAGTTTCTTCGTAATATAGGAAATACGTTTCATCAAATAATCCAGCAGCCAACAACGCTTCGCGGCGCATCATCACCGCCGCGCCGCATACCCAATCGGTTTCATGCTCGACGTCTTCTTGCTCTGGAGCGACGCGCCATTTTGAAAATATTTTCGAAAATATTCCTGTACGTACAGTGGTTTCAAATTCGCTGATTATTGAAAAAAACCGAAAACTAGAACGCTGCGCACTATCGTCTAATCCGACAAGTTTTGCCCCTGCAGCCCCCGCTTTTGGATTTGTTAACAAAAAATCAGAAAGTTCATTGATCGCACCCGGATGGACATAAGCATCAGGGTTGAGCAAAAAGAAAAAATCTGGTGGATTTTCCCGTTTTAGCAACGCCCGCAACGCGATGTTATTGCCCCGAGCAAACCCTACATTTTCATCATGGGCAATCAACTCTACATCTATTTTTTCTGACTGATATTTTTCAATAGCCGTTTGCAAAATCTCTACATCCTCATCGCCAGAATCATTATCAACAATAATAATCGTGGAGCCGGGTAATGATTGATGTTCTGAAATTAAACTATCAAGGTTTTCGGTAATGAGTGTTGCAGCCTTGTAGTTGACAATAATGGTTGCAATTTTTGGTGTCGTTATCCCGGAGGCATTTATCATGATGATGCCTCATTATTGTTTTTATATTCAATCAATGTTTTATCCCGCCCACTCAATTTCGAAACCCAGAACTTTATAATACCAGATGTTTCCGCAAATTTACTCATGACACTCAGAAAGGCCGCCGACATCGCATCTTCACGTCCCTGCTCCATATTTCGATTAGCAAGGCGCATCACCTGCAATGGGTAAACCAGGAAAAGCGCGAGACCATAGGGAAAGAACAATAGGCTTATAAAGCCAGCCATGATTGCAAAACCGCTCCAGATCAATGCACGGCGCGTTTCTTTTTGCCAGATACGATAATTAGACCTTCTGTGCAGGGATGAAACTTCTGCAAAAGCATGCCCACCCCGTTTGGCTCGTAGCCACCACTCACTAAACCGGAGAATAACGGCATCGTGCGTCGTCATCTCCGCATCAAGACGATATATAATCCAGTCTTTTTCACGAAGACGCAAACATAACTCAGGTTCTTCACCAGCAATCAATAATTCGTTAAACCCATTGACCGCATCAAAAGCTTTTGCGCGAAACAAAACATCGCCGCCACAAGCATAAGTCTCACCTATCGGCGTCTCCCATTCGTGATCACACATACGATTATAAAGGCTTGTTTGCGGAAACAACTCCCTTCGTCGCCCGCACACAGCGGCGACTTCTTTTTCAGCCTGTAAAAAATCTACTGCGCGCGGCAACCAATCAGGATCCAAGGCGCAATCGCCATCAATAAACTGAATAAAGGATAAGGATCCGCCTTTTTTTCTAAGGGCGGCATATCCTGCATTGCGCGCTCTCGCAGCCGTAAACGGTACGCTCATATCCAGCGTTATAACATGTGCCCCTAGGCTTTTCGCAAAAACAACACTGTCATCGCTCGATCCTGAGTCTACATAAACCATACTCGACAGATCATCATCCATGATTATCCGAATACTATTCAGGCAACGCTTTAGACGATCCCCTTCATTACGCCCAATGACCACAAATCCGACTTTGTCCGCCCCGATTTGTATTTTTTTTAGTTCATTTTTATCGTGTCCAGCTTGGTCGAGATCAGCTGCCTTTGAGGAGATTTCGCGCTCAGGACTATTGGAAGGATTTTGCATATCATACCGAAGGGGTGAAATTGGTTCAGGGCTGAAGATTTACCCAAAGTTGAAATTCTAGAACTCGATCAAAATCGGGGCTATTTTAGGGCTTTAGCGTTAACCGCTCGTGTAAATCAAGCCAGGAGTATTTTCGCACTCTTAAAACTCCCAAGGATTCAATAAATACACATATGAGTCCTGCGCAATCATCCTATATTAATGCCTTCCCCCCAGCTGCAACCTCTCTGATTTTCGACTGTTCATGGCAAAACATTGCACACACGCCCTCTTTAAAGCACCTGCACTTCAAATTGAGTCGCCGAGATATTTTAAAAGGAGGATTTTCCCTGTTTTTAAGCCGACCCCATGGACAAAACTCTCCAGTTTAGGTAACACCTCGCCAACCATATAAACTTTTCTTTATACGATTATTGAACCACCAAGAAAGGCGCCCTGTAATGCCACGTCAATCCTATCTTTTTACCAGCGAGAGTGTATCTGAAGGCCATCCTGATAAGGTTTGTGACCGGGTATCTGATGCGATTGTTGATCTCTATCTTGGCAAGGACCCTGTCTCTCGGGTGGCCTGCGAGACTTTGACAACCACCAACCAAATCGTCTTAGCCGGTGAAGTACGCTGTGCGGAGAAGGTTACGGGCGAGGAAATTGAAGCGGCGGCCAGAAATGCCGTCAAAGATATTGGCTATGAGCAAGATGGCTTTCACTGGGAAAAATCTAATTTTCAAAACTTTCTGCATGAGCAATCTGCTGACATTGCGATGGGCGTTGATGCAGGTAGCAACAAGGATGAAGGCGCCGGTGATCAGGGAATTATGTTTGGCTATGCTGTGAATGAAACGCCTGCTCTGATGCCAGCACCGATTCAATACTCTCATGAAATTTTGAAGCGTATGGCTGCCGTACGCAAATCCGGAGAACGTCCAGAATTTGAACCTGATGCAAAAAGTCAGGTAACCCTGCGGTATGAAAATGGGAAGCCTGTTGCAGTTACGTCTGTTGTAGTTTCGACCCAGCACACTGAGGGTTCAACCCCAGCGGACATTAAAGAGATGGTTCGCCCAATTGTAAGCGATGTTCTTGGTGATATGGGCATGCCTCCAGAAGACGAGTTTTTCGTCAATCCAACCGGCAATTTTGTCATCGGCGGACCAGACGGTGATGCCGGCCTTACAGGTCGCAAAATTATTGTTGATACTTATGGCGGCGCGGCCCCTCATGGCGGCGGTGCGTTTTCCGGGAAAGATCCAACAAAAGTTGATCGCTCTGCGGCTTATGCTTCGCGATATTTAGCTAAAAACGTGGTCGCTGCAGGTCTTGCTGACCGCTGCTTGATTCAGCTCTCTTATGCCATTGGCGTTGCAAAACCTTTATCTGTTTATGTCGATCTCTACGGCACGGGAAATGTTGAAGAAGCCAAACTAGAAACAGCCCTGCAACAAGTGATGGACCTCACACCGCGCGGCATTCGTGAGCACTTAGGCCTAAATCGGGCGATATATGCCCGAACCGCAGCGTATGGCCATTTTGGACGGGATGCGGAAGCTGATGGCGGCTTTTCTTGGGAACGCACGGACCTTGTAGACGCTCTCAAAGGGGCATTCTAACGCAAAATTACTCACGATGGTGAGAGGATAGACAGTCCAGGGCGGTAATTCGCTCTGGATATGCTATATAGTGTGGGAAAGGAATTTTTATGCCTCTGATCCCCCATTTACAAACCCCGATCAACCCACCATCAAAGCCTCGTCTGATGCTTTTGGGCCTAACACTTTTATTGAATGTGGGTATGATCACGTCATTACATTCGATTACATCGGCTCAAACGCAAATCACGCCAGACACGCAGCAAAGCCGCTCAACATCCGCTGTTCCACAGTTGGAGGGCGAATCATCAGAGACAAACCCGCAACCTGCCCTAATTGGCAACACGGCCGTAGAAGCTGCTGCGCGCCTTCGCGATATTGTTCAGCGCATTGATCCAGGGGCAAAATTATTAGCGAATGGCGCTAGCTTTCGAGTCGAAGGTGTACCGGTTACTTTAGTCTACGACATCAACGCAGATCGTATGCGTATCATGGCAGCTGCAGCCTCCATAAATGATATTGATACAGATCAATTAATTAGATTAATGCAAGCCAATTTTGATAGTGCTCTTGATGCAAGATACGCCTTGGCACAAGGGGTGTTATGGTCCACTTTTATACATCCTCTTTCGACTCTATCATCAGATGAGTTTGGTTCAGGCCTCGGCCAAACCGTTAATCTCATCACCACATTCGGATCATCCTATTCCTCAGGCGCACTAATCTATGGCGGCGGCGATAGCAATGAACAACAGCGTGTCTTAATCGAAGAATTACAAGATAAAAGCAAAGATATTTAGAATCATTCACGAATAACCGAAAACGCTTAAGGCATTTTGCGTTTAATTGGGAACCGGTTGAACGGCAATACATGTGAAAAAAACTGAAAGCACCTCGGCGATTCAATTTGAAGTGTAGGTGCTTTTATTCGCGAAATTCCTCTTGTGTGTGCTTTGCAAGTGGCATCAAATACATGCGCAACCTTTGAACACCATAAGACTTATGGTGTTCAGATTATGAATGCGAATTGTATGTTGTAAGTATAATTTCACGATGATTGCTTCGCGGATAACCCCCAATTTATCCGCGAAGACTTTTAGTATTTTAATGTTCCCTACCGACGATATCCCGATCTACGTTTGTTATCATCTACACCCACACTATGACATATGGGAGTTTTTGATACATGTGACCGCTATCACGAATATGAAATATTTTATTCAAGTGGCCGATTCAAAATTCACTTTTGCATAACGAAAATGTGTTCTTCGAGAACTCGAACACAGTGTACACATTGTAGATAAGTACCAGAATCGCGGAAAAAACGATTTGCAGGCAGCAATAGTAAAATTTCAAAGATGCCTATCCCTTTGCTTCCGGTTAGATCAACATATTGTATGTCACCGGGTTTGT
>CAYZLR010000104.1:0-11576 GCA_964479275.1 uncultured Caulobacterales bacterium | reverse complement strand
CAGTGAATCACGATTTGCCCTAAATCTGGAGACTTTTTCAGCAGCCTGTTAATGCGCATTGGCGATGAATATATAATTTCATCTTTACAATGAGGAAAATTTTAGATTTTGCGTTTCCTGTGCGAATAAACCGATACGCTTATTCGCGCAATGCTTACACCATCAGCTATAAGCTGGCTTTACGCCTTTACCCTTTGTTTTGTCAGATTTGGGGCGATGGATTCGTTTGCGCATAATGACAAAGACATTGATCATAAAAAACAATCCGGCATAGCGTACTACATAGAGGCCCATATCTGTCGAAAATGTCTCGATCATCGCGCTAAAAGAGGCACTAATCGAGGTTTGGGTCGCACCGCTAATGGCCATGTCTGTAAGCGGCCACAAGCAACGATCAAATAACAAGGCCCATAATGCCATAATCCAGATCCGGCGATTTTTTCCAACCAACATTGCAGCAAAGAAAGAAATAATAATTGCGCGCCAGATATCAGAGCCAGAAAAGCCCAATCCGATAATGTATGATAAATCTTCCATAATTCATGTCTCCATTTGGAACACTAAAGCCAATTATGGTTAAAGGTCGGTAAAGAACATTCGCTTCTTTGTACCCAGCGGTTGGAGTGATTGGTTAATGTTTTCTAAAAATAATATCAACGGCGCAAGAATCGGGTGGTCTGGCATGCCCCGGATTGTTAAATTGATGAAATGACCACAAGCCAAAACAATTCCTACCCGCACGTTGCTAAAGCGATCGATTTTCTCGTCACACATAGTACCGATCACCCCAGTTTGGAGGCAGTCGCTGATCATGTCGGCCTGTCTGCGCATCATTTTCAGCGGGTGTTTAAAGCCGGCGCGGGGGTCTCTCCGAAACGATTTTTGCAATATTTGGCTATCAGCCATGCCAAAACCGCTTTGGCGCAAGGGCACACAGTCTTTGATGCAAGCCTTTCTGCCGGATTTTCCGGGCCGTCTCGTCTTCATGATCTGGTTCTGGTTGCAGAGGCCATGACCCCGGGGGCGGTGCGCCGAAAGGGGGCCGGGGAACAAATTCGTTATGATATAGTCGCTAGCCCGTTTGGGCAGGCATTGATTGGGGCTACAGAAAAAGGCATTTGCTGGTTGAGCTTTGAATTGGGGACGATGCGCACCGGAATGGAGGAAATGCGTGCTGATTGGTCATGTGCGGATTTTATTTATGATGCAGAATTTATTGCACCGCTGGCGCAAAAAGCGTTTTCGATCGCTGTAACGGATAAGGTTTTTGAAGAGAAGACAACTGCCCCCCTTTGTTTGCATGTCCAGGGCACAAATTTTCAATTGAAAGTGTGGGAGGCTTTGTTAAAAATTCCTCACGGTGCGCTGGTCACCTATGGGGATATTGCTTCTGCCATTGGCAAGCCTAAAGCATCGCGCGCGGTGGGAACGGCGGTGGGGGCAAATGCTATTTCTCTTCTCATTCCTTGTCATCGGGTTATCTTATCGTCGGGGATCGTGCATAATTATCGCTGGGGCGCGCCGCGCAAAAAGGCCATTTTAGCGCTCGAAGCCGCGGCAATCGCGAATGATGGTGACTAATAGGGGTATTGCCGCTAATTTTTGTCGTCGCGAGGCTTAGCCCGAACATCGCATATCTCGCGCACGGGTTTTACGCTTTTATCATGGTTTCTATGCCCATGGGCGTTTTCATCGGCAATATTGATTTTGAAGAGACATGGCGGGGAGGCAGCTTTGAGCGTGAAGTGAAAATCAAAAATTGCTAACCATTGCATATCATGCATAGATCGCTATATATCCGGCACTTAGACTGGGCGGGCTTTAGACACTATTTGCACGTGCCAAATAACCGTAATAAGGTTTGAAATCGTGATCGGTCCGTCTTCTACAGTCGGTTCCGATTTGCGAAATTCATTCCATCTTCCAATGGAGCCTCTTTTATGTGGATTTCCCCTGCTTTTGCGCAAACCGCTGATGCCGCATCTCCTAATGCTTTGGCGCAATTTCTCCCAATCATCATGATCATGGTGATTTTTTATTTTTTACTTATTCGTCCACAAAATCAGGCACGCAAGCGCCATTTGGAAATGGCTTCAAATGTTCGCCGCGGGGATGTTGTGGTTACCGCCGGGGGGATTGTCGGAAAAGTCACGAAAGTATTAGAGGGAGAGGAAATCATGGTTGAATTGGCTGATAACGTCTCTGTTAAAGTGGTGAAGTCTACGTTAAGCGATGTGCGCACAAAGCCTGAGCCGGCTAACGATAAATAGAGCTTCTCTCATCCTGTAATCTGTCATCATTATTGACGTTATTTTCGCTCCGGATATTTCTGACAATGCTTAAATTTTCCCGATTTCAAACCTCTAGTGTTTTTGGACTTTTGTTGGTGGCTATTTTGTTCATGCTGCCCAATTTTCTCAGCGAGACACAGCGCCAGAACTTGCCAGGGTTTTTACCAAAAAATACCATTAATCTCGGGCTGGATTTGCAAGGGGGCTCCCATCTCTTACTGCAAGTTGATGCGGACAAAGTGATCAATGATCGCATTACGGCTTTTCGTCGTGAAATTCAGGTCAGCATGCGCTCCCGCCGCAATCAGGGGCAAGAGCGTATAAGCACCAAAGGCATTGTACTTGATAAAGGAACAAAAACCATTACCGTTGAACTGCGCCGGGCGGAACAATTTGAAGAAGCGATTAAGCGGGTGCGCGCGCTGGCCCGTTCCAGCGGCGGCGGGCTTGCTGGCGGTCTTGGCGGTGGTTTGGGCCTCGGTCCCCAACAAGATTATCAGGTGACGGGCTCTGGAACAAAAATCAATGTTGTGATGACGCCTGATGCGCAATTACGATACTCAGCGGAGGCGGTGGGTGACTCAATAGAAGTTGTCCGTCGCCGTCTTGACCCGGCTGGTAATAAAGAAGTCTCAATCCAGCCTCAGGGCAATTCGCGCATCGTTGTACAAGTCCCCGGTAATGATGATCCGGAAAGTTTGAAAGAGCTTATTAACCGAACCGGTCAACTCAGCTTTCATCCGGTCGATCCTGCTTTTCAGGGGCAGGTTATTGAAGACTGGAGCTTGTTGGAAGTCGATGAGGATACCAAATGCCGAGAAGTTGGCGGTGTTCCGCCAGCACGAATGGTGCGCGAATTGGTTGATGAAGACTTTGTCGGTGCGACTCTTGTGTTGGAGCGTGATCCGGTCATTTCGGGCAGTAATGTGAATTCTGCCTCTGCGAGTCCCAATAGCGATGGCGGTGGTTTTCAGATCAATTTTGCTTTTGATAACATTGGTGCCCGCAGGTTTGCTGATTTTACCCGTGAAAATGTAGGCCAAGCCTTTGCGATTGTTCTGGATTGTAAAATTATTTCTGCGCCGAACATCTTGTCGGCGATTACAGGGGGATCTGGTCGCATCACAGGTGATTTTTCCGCTGACGAAGCGGTTCGTATTTCAACTTTGATTCGCTCTGGCGCCTTGCCGGCACCTTTACAAACCATTGAGCAACGCACTGTGAGTGCAACGCTCGGACAAGATTCGATTGAAGCCGGTCGTCTTGCCGTGATTGTCGGGTTTGTTGCGGTGATTTTATATATGCTTCTTTCTTATGGTCGGTTTGGGGTCTATGCGAACTTAGCCTTGATTGCGAATATTATCTTAATCGCCGGGGCTTTATCCTTGTTCGGATCGACACTGACCTTACCGGGCATAGCGGGTATTGTGCTCACCATTGGGATGGCGGTCGATGCCAATGTGTTGATTTTTGAGCGCATACGAGAAGAATTACGCGGGGGTAAATCGCCCATTATGGCTGCAGAAACAGGGTTTGAGCGCGCGCGTTCAGCGATTGTGGATGCCAATATCACAACTTTTCTTGCCGCCTTTATTATGTTCTTTTTGGGCGCAGGGCCGGTGCGGGGGTTTGCGGTGACATTGGCAATTGGTGTTGTGACATCAGTATTTACCGCATACGTTTTGACCCGTCTTTTCGCTGGCCGTTATTTGCTGTCTAAACGTCCCAAAGAAATCAAACTTTAGAGTTGAACGGATCATCACTATGTTTATCAAACTTGTCCCCGATCATACTGAAATTCCCTTTACGCGCTGGCGTATGATAGCGTTTGTGGTCTCTGTGGTTTTATTGATTGCTTCGGTTGCACTGGTTGTGACGCGCGGCCTAAATCTTGGGGTGGATTTCCGCGGCGGGGTTACCATTGAGGTGATTGATGATCAGCCGTTAAACGTTGGTGAGATGCGTGCGGCCGTTTCAGCCCTTGATTTGGGGGATGTTCAGGTTCAAGGGGTAACCGATCCTGCAACCGGGGCTCTGGGCAGCGCGATTGTCACCATAGAACAACAAGTTGTGAAAGCCGACGACGAAGTGAAAATTGCTGCGCAAGTTGATGATCCCACCAAAGATGTGAATGAGAGCGCACAACAAATTGCCGCAGTAAAAGTAAAAGAGGCCTTATCAACCTTGTTAGGGGATGGGCATGAATTTTTGCGTCAGGATATTGTGGGTCCAGCCGTTTCTGGTGAACTCATCCGTGCCGGGATTACAGCCGTTATACTCGCGATTGGTATGATGCTGCTCTATATCTGGTTCCGGTTTGAATGGCAGTTCTCGGTCGGGGCCATTCTTGCTTTGGCGCATGACGTCACTTTGACCTTAGGCGTATTTGCACTGACGCGTATTGAATTTAATCTACCGATCATTGCCGCACTTTTGACCATTGTCGGATATTCGATGAATGATACAGTTGTTGTTTATGATCGGGTGCGCGAAAATTTGCGTAAATTCAAAAAACGCCCCCTTGGTGAGGTTCTTGATTTATCGATCAATGACACGTTATCGAGAACGGTCATGACCTCTGTTACGACACTCCTCGCCTTGTTTGCGCTCTATTTTCTCGGGGGTGCTGTATTGCGTGGTTTCACCTTTGCGATGATTCTCGGGGTTTTGGTCGGGACATATTCATCGATCTTTGTTGCCTCTCCGTTATTGTTGGCGCTCGGGGTCAAGCGTGATTGGAGTAATAACGATGTCGCGGTTCCTGCGGGAACCTGATTGAAGATATTAAGGGCAGTTCATCTAAATTGACTTGCCCCGCCCCTCGTGACGCTCGTATATTTTGATCATGTCGTCTCGCATTGCACATCTGTTAAATTTTCCTAATCATCGTCGCCATGTTGGTTTTGCGTCGCCATTGGGGCGTGTTGTATTTCAGACTGGCCTTTCGCGCGTTATAGCTATGTCTATTGGCATGTGTTCGTTTTTTTTGCCTTCAATTGTGTCCGCCCAGCCCGGTTTGCAAATTGTACAACAGGGAGAAGAGGCGACGGTAGGTTCGTCAAATAGCCCAGAAGATTTGCGGTTACTCCAAGAGCAATTAAAGACCCAAGAAGAGGAAGAAGCAAAGTTTCTTGAACTGGCGAATGAGCGTGCCAAAGAAATCAAGGCGCTACGCAACCTACTGATTGAAACAGCAAATTCAATTCAGGAGAATGAACGTGAGGTTGCCAGAATTGAGCGGGAGATAGAACGTTTAACGCTTGAAGAGCAGGAAGCGGTAGAAAAACTAGCTGCAGAAGATGGTAACCTATCAGAAATCCTTGCGGCGTTGCAGGCGTTTGAGTTATCGCGTCCGCCAGCGCTTTTGGTGTCTCCGGAAGATGCCAACAGAGCAGCGCGTGCGGCGATGTTGTTATCCGATGCAGCCCCCGCTTTATCTGAAAAAGCAAAAAAACTAAGGGAGCTTGTGGAGACGCTCGCAGCATCGCGCCGCGGCCTTGCGGATCAACGGGCAGCTTTTGAGCGCACATCGTCCTCACTAATAGCGAGACGCCAGGTTTTATCTGAATTAATGGCGCGTAAAGAATCGGAGCGCGATGTCGCGGCGAAGTTGGCAGCTGCTGCGCAAAAAAAGACAGCGGCTCTCGCTGCGCAGGCCACTTCCTTGAAAGGGGTGGTATCTCGTTTACAGCAAATCGCCCATTCTATCACGCCGCGCTTGAAAACTGACAGAAATATCGTTTTGGCCTCGGGCCCGGCGTCCTCGTCTGAGGATAAGAATAATCGCAAAGAGGTGATTGATGGCGATGATAGCCGCGCGGGGATTGAAATCATAGAAGGTTCCGGAGCCGAAATAATTTCAAAGAACCTAGGAGCTGGAGATCAAAGACAGCAACCCGCAACCAGTTCAATCACAACTGATGGTATTGCCGATGCATTTAAACCGGCTCGATCATTTGTGTCCGCGCGCGGGGCCTTGCGAGCACCTGTTGTCGGTTCAATTATCGGGCAATTTGGACAAAGCATAGATGGCGAACGCCTGGACGGTGTTCGCATTGAAACGCGCGGTCAGGCCATTGTGACCGCGCCCTATGAGTCGCGTGTGGTTTTTGCTCAATATTGGGGCACAGTGGGAAACATGATTGTGCTCGACGTTGGAGCCGGATATTTTATCCTGCTTATGGGCATAGGGGATTTTTTGGTAGAAGCTGGACAAATCGTTAATGCTGGGGAACCCTTAGCCGAAATGGGGGTTTCCGATCTTGTTTTGGATATGCAAATTCGTAAAAATGGTGAGCCGATAAACCCGTCAGCGTGGTTGGCAAATAATAAAACATGAGGTGTCATTTTGGGGAATTCTTAAGCACTCGTTAAGCATATCTCATGATCTTTGATAAATGATTTTGCGGTATTTTGCGTTGCATATTCTTCTAATCAATGTGTTGCCCGTTAAGGCTGGCAAATGCTGGCATAAAGGAAACAGGAATATAGGACAGGCCCTCAATGAACGCCATTATAAAAGGGCAGGGAGTGTTTAAGTTGTATAGATGAGACGTGAAGAGAAAATTGACCGAAAGGTGTGACCCATTGCCGTTGATGGCTGATTGCCATAAACAGTAAACGTGATAGTTTAGTCGCATAAATCTGTAGCTTGCTTGAAAAGGCCGATATCGATGAATGACCAAAGATCCCCCCAAACAACGCGGCCCCAAAGAACAAGGGCTTTAAAAACTCGCTCTAATCGGGCAGGTACAAATCCGGTTCACGCGGCTGGAGATCGAAGTGCTGGCGCACGTCATACTGCACGAAAGCGCGTTAGTTTTTCGACAGGACAGACTGCTTTGTTAATGGGGACTGCTTTGATTGCTGGAGCGATGATCAGCTCTGGTTTTGCGAGACCAAAGTTTTCTGCTGAATATTTCACCAATATCAACCTCTTTGGTCGTGTTTACGAAGAAGTGCATGAAAACTATGTCAGCCCACCAGAAGATAAAGAGCTGATCAAGGGGGCGATTGATGGGATGCTTTCAACGCTTGATCCCCATTCTAGTTATCTAGACCCTGATGGTTTCAAAACCATGCAAGAGCAAACGCAGGGAAGTTTTGCTGGACTCGGTATACAGGTGCAAATGCCTAATGAAGGCCCTGATAAAGGATATGTTCTGATCGTTGCGCCAATTGATGATACACCGGCTGCGCGAGCCGGGCTGCAAACCAATGATCTCATTGTCGAAATCGATGGGGAAATGGTTCAGGGAAAAAATATTGATGAGGCCATCGCTTTGATGAAAGGCGAGCGGGGCACGAAAGTTGAGCTGACTGTGGTGCGAGATCGCGAACAGCCCAGCTTTAAGGTTCCACTTGTTCGCGATATTGTTCGCGTTAATCCGGTTACGGCCAGAGCAGAAGGGGATTTTGGATATATCCGTGTTGCAACTTTTTCTCAGCAAGCGGCAAAGAGTGTGCGCGAGGGTATTAATGATCTCAACAAGGAAATACCGGGCGGCATGAAGGGGCTTGTTCTGGATTTGCGCTCCAATCCGGGTGGACTGTTAGATCAAGCTGTAGGTATTTCTGATTTGTTCCTTGATGGCGGCGAGATAGTTTCTACCCGCGGTCGCCGCTCAAAAGATACCTTGCGAGAATTGGGCACACCGGGTGAGAAAATGGCAGGAAAACCAATCATCGTTATGATCAATGGTGGCTCTGCTTCTGCTTCTGAAATTGTAGCGGGCGCGTTGCAAGATCGTAATCGTGCTTTGATTTTAGGAACCAAAAGTTTTGGTAAAGGTAGCGTGCAGACAGTGATACCATTGCAAAATGGTATTCAGGGTGCATTACGCCTGACAACAGCGCGTTACTATACGCCGTCAGGTCGTTCTATTCAGGCGCAAGGAGTTGACCCTGATTGGGCGTTTCCAGTGATTTATCCCGGGCAGGATGAGAACGCAGTGCGTCGCAGTGAAGCGGATTTACCGGGCGCGCTTGACGTTCCTGAAGGGGCGGCAGAAACCAAAGAGGAAGACGTGGTAGAAGACGCAGAGGCCGCAGCAACCATTACTGAAGATGAAGCTGTTGCCAGTCTCGAGGATGCGAGTGATTCCGAAGGTGCTGAATTGCCTGAAGTCAAACCATTTTTGTGCGAACCGAAAGAAGAAGAGTCTGACACAATACGCGATTGTCAGCTAGAAAAAGCGCTTGAAATTCTTGCTGATACAACAAGCTACCGCCAGGCTCTGGCACAAGCTGCAACGGTTGAAAGATAATTTAATTTCCTGCCTATCGCTTTTGATGAATTTCCCATGATCCTTGCTCGTATGCTTGAACTGATGCCCATGAATTTGAGGCTTGGTCGTATTGTAAATTACACGACTTCAGGTGTGGTTTCACAAAAAGTATGATCGGTTCAAGGGTTGAAATCTGTGACCTGAAAAGAGGTGAGATTGCATTATTGGGAATGTCGAGGCTATTCACATAAAAGCGTCACCAAAGGCCAGGATAGATACATTTGAACTGCGAAAATTGCATGAAAACAAAACCTTAGAGCCGGTCATCCGACTCTAATTGATCGCCATTGGCTCTAGAATGTTGACTGTGTTCAGAAGGATCGTTAAGCACAATCATTCATTTGTAGATATGGAATTTCAGGCCCCATGGATAGTAACCGAGATACAAATCTTCAAGATCTCCATGGTACATATGAAGGGCAATTATTGCTTGCCAATAATGATGAAATATCAGGTTGGGCTATTGGACCCAATATTGGTAAATCTGCACTTATTACGATTTTGATCAATGGCATTGCGGTTACAAAGGTTCATGCAGATCGCGTTGAGTACAGCCCAAAAAATCAATCACATAATAAGCCGTGTGGTTTTAGACTATCTCTTCACCAATCATTGATAGAAAAGCTCCCGATAGCGAATCAAGTTGAAGCTCGTTTTCCCAATGGACGAAAGTTAGATTTTGGCGACCAGTTTGTCTGTGCTCTCAAAGGAGTGCAAACGGCTGATGAGGATGACCTTGCAAAAGCGATGAAAAGTGGACGTAGGCTAAGCTCGAAAAGTGGCATGTTGCTCTTACCATTGGAGGCTAGGCCTGGATGGGGAGCGCTTGCGTTGCAAGCTCACTTGCAGGCGGAGGAAATTTTCAAAAACGAAACCGGGCGCGATTTGTTTGTGGCATACGGAACATTATTGGGTTTAGTGCGAGATGGTGACTTAATTGCTCATGATGATGATGTTGATGCCATGTTCATGCTTGAGGCCGATAACGCTTATGATGCAGGCCAGGAATTTGCTAAAATTGCTGACAGCTTGAAGAATGCGGGACAAAATATATTGAATACATTTCCAGGGGGGAATTTCCATTGGGCTATGCCAAATGGAATTAATTTGGATGTGTTTGGTTATTGGTGCGACGGTCAGGAGATTTCCGGCTACATGTTTTCGTTTGCCGGTAATGAAAATGATGTGTTTCCAGCAAAGCGTGAAAATTTATGTGGAGTTGAGGTTCTTGTGCCGTCAAACCCAGAAAAATTTCTGCAAGGAGTGTATGGGGATGGTTGGTCGGTGCCAGACCCTCATTTTCAATGGAAGCCGAAGCAAACAACTTTAAAGAAAATGAGTGGTTTTGCGCGAGGGGTTTTGGGGCAGTAAATGTCAAAAGAAACTCAGTCAACTCACCCGGTAAAAGATCAAGTTGATATACTTGGATATTGGGATCGATTCTATACAAATCATGCGCGTCGAATTCCTTCCCAGTTTGCGGCTTTTGTGGCGTCTGAATTAAAACAACCACACCTCATTATTGATATCGGCTGTGGCAATGGGCGTGACAGTTTTTTCTTTGCTCAATGTGGGCATGCAAGTTTAGGGCTGGATGGCTCTGCGACAGTGATTGAAGTCAATCAACAAGCTATTGATACATCGCGGGAACGCTCTATCGCGTTTCAACAATTTGTTGTGGGTGAAAATTTGTTGGATACGGTTTTAACTTCAAAGTTCGCGCGTGAACATAAAGAGTTACCCATTTTGTTATATAGTCGATTTTTTCTACATGCGATCCCAGAAAAATTTGAGGATTTTTTAATTACAGATATTTTGCGTCATCACGAAAAAATAGAGAAAATTTATCTAGAGTACCGCGAATTGCAAGATCAATATATGGAAAAGACGTATGGTGATCACTATCGACGTTTTGTGGATGCAAAATCGGTTTCATCGAAATTACTGATTGGTGATCATTATTCACTGGATTACCAAATTATCGCGCAAGGGATTGCCAAATATGGCAATGAAGATCCCTGGATTGCTAGACAAGTTTTTTCCAAACCCGAAATAGGCAATGCGTAATGTCAGATACAGTGGTGAATTTTTCACATGATGGTCATTGCTCTATTTGTGATCAGGATGTTACATTTACCTCTAAATTTGCGTGGTTTCGCGATCATTTGTTTTGCTCGAATTGTAAATCTATCCCGCGCGAACGCGCCCTAATGAGGGTGATCAAACAATTTTATCCAAATTATAATGATCTTATCATCCACGAATCTTCGCCTGGTGGTCGCGGTGTTTCTTTAAAAATCGCTAAGGAATGCGAACAATATTCTCGCTCCTTCTTCTTTGAAGACACGCAACCTGGCCAAATACATCCTCAGCGCGGGGATCGTTGTGAAAATCTTGAGGCTCTAACTTATGCGGATGAAAGCTTTGATTTATTGATCACGCAAGATGTTATGGAGCATGTGTTTGATCCTGAACGAGCATTTTCGGAAATTGCTAGGGTATTAAAACCGGGCGGGGCGCATATTTTTACAGTGCCACTAGTGCGAAAAGTGAACGCGAGTGTCCGGCGTGCAAGTTTGTCTCGTGACGGGGAAATTACCCATCATTTAGAGCCACAATTTCACGGCAATCCGATTGATCCTGAAGGCGCTTTGGTGACCATGGATTGGGGATATGACATAACAATGTTTATCCAAGAGCATGCAAAGACACCCAGTTTATTATTGCAAATTGATGATATAAGCGCAGGTATTCGCGCTGAGTATATAGATGTCATTGCAAGCTTTAAATATTGAGCGATGAAAATGAAAAAACCTTGCATCAATCGATACAAGGCTTTTTCATTGATACATTGGGTTTAACCCATTTATTGCAGTTCAACCGGTTCCCACAGATACGCAAAATGCTTTAACAGGCTGCTGAAAAAGTCTCCAAATTTAGGGCAAATCAAGACCTCTGAACAAAACCGGTGATTTTGGGGTTATTTTATAATAGCCAA
>CAYZLR010000103.1:0-11695 GCA_964479275.1 uncultured Caulobacterales bacterium | reverse complement strand
TTACATACAATATGTTGATCTAACCGGAAGCAAAGGGATAAGCATTTTATTGGATATGAACTGGAAATATTAGGTAGTCATGGTATGCAAGCATGGCGATATCCAGAGATGATCGAATTGATTCTGGCGGGTAAATTATCGCCGCACAAAATGATAGGAAAAACCATTGCCCTTGAGGAGGCGAGCGCCGCACTGGTGGGGATGGATAGTGAAAGCCATGCAGGCATTACAATAATTGACAGGTTTTAAATGGCAGACAAATTAACACAGGCAGAACGCGAGAGTTTTTTTCAATCTCATCAAGGATGGGAAATGGTAGACGGGCGAGATGCGATCATTAAGAAATTTAGTTTTCATGATTTTAATGAGGCATTTGGGTTTATGACACGCATTGCGATCATGGCAGATAAGCACGATCACCATCCAGAATGGTTTAATGTGTACAACCGCGTTGAAGTGACATTAACGACTCATGATGCTGATGGATTATCTATCCGCGATGTCAATCTTGCTGGTTTTATTGATAGCCTTGTTTGATGGCTGTTAATCCCTCGCGATAAGATGGATATTTTAATTTTATGCCCAGCTCTGCTTTCATGCGCGCATTGCTGATCCGTTTATTATCCCGATAAAAACTCTGTCCCATAGGGGAGAGATTAGCATCCTCAATAGAGATTTCCGGTGGAGGCACCGCGCCGATTAGCCTGGCGGCATAGGTGATAACATCTTGGGGCGGCGATGCTTCATCGTCACATAAATTGAAAACTAAATGAGATGTTTCAGGGGTATGGTTGAGCTGTAGGCTGTGAGCTTTTGCGATACTGGCCAGCAGCGCAGATGCAATATCATCGACGTGCATACGATTGAAGACTTGGCCTGGTTTGATGATCCGCTTGGCTTTACCCTTTTTAAGGCTATCTAGGGCACATCGCCCCGGGCCGTAAATACCAGGCAGGCGAAAGATTGTGAGGGGTAGATTGCGTGCCTGGCTAAGGAGAATCCATTCTTTTTCTGCGGTGAGGCGTGCTTTGCCTCTCGTCCCCGTTGGGATAGGCAGAGTGTCTTCATCGACCCATGCGCCTTTATGATCCCCATACACACCATTTGAAGAGAGATACCCAATCCACTTGCAATTGTTCAATTTGATAGTTGGATGGTCAATAAACTCAAGCGCTGGGCAATGAGGTGCACCGGGTTTCACTGTCCTAAACGGTGGCATAGAAATCATGAGGTGAGTTGCTTTATCAAGAGTCGTGAGCGCTTTTTCATCCAGCTGACCTTTATCAGTAACGGGTATCGCGGAGATACCATTGGCTTCCATGGCATTTATTTTATCGTGATTACGGCTGGTCCCCGAGATTTCCCATTGAGTATTGATAGAGACGTCTTGTTTTAGGGTGGTTGCAAGGGCTTTGGCTGTATAACCAAAGCCCAGGCAAACAAGATGATTGTTAGGAGATGACACTTCTTAATGCGCCGTTAATGATTGTTTTGTGCATCAGCTACTGTCAATTCATGCTGGCGTTGTCTCTCCAATTTGTTGCGATAGTTTGTTTGAACGATGCTTACAATGACCATGATAAAGATGATGAAATAGAAGCTCGCTTTTGACATGGCTTCAACCTTAAAGCCAAACAAGCTTAAGTGTGCAAGGTGCCCGCCTTCTGTAATGAGCAATATACCCACAATAAAGAGGATGAAGAGGCCTATCACTTCGAACATACGGTTCTTCTTCAAGAAAGCAGAAACTCCATCGGCCAGTGCAATCATCATAATTCCGCTGATGATAATCGCTGTTGCCATAATCGCGGTCACATCTGTTAGGGCAATTGCAGAGAGGAGACTATCGAAAGAGAAAATTAAGTTCATCAATACGATCATTGCAATTGTGCCCCCTACAGATTTTGGCGCGTGCCCCTCTGTGTCTTCGATATGCTCAACGGCGAGTAGATGCATAATTTCTTTGATCGCAGTGTACATTATAAAAGCCCCCCCCAAAATGGAGACAAGGGCATGAAACGTAAATTCGCCAGCAATCATATTTCCTATGTGGATCCCAAATAGGGGGTCGCTCAAACTATCAATCAGACGAACCATGATGAATAGTAAAATCAGTCTGAAAACGATGGCCAATCCAATGCCAAGGCGACGAACAAATTGTTGTTTGTCTTTTTCCACTCGCGAGGATTCGATCGAGATATAGAGAAGATTGTCGAACCCTAATACAGCTTGCAACAAGATCAGCATAAGAAGTGTAAAGAGGTTGGGGAGTGTTAATAATTCAGCCATGGATTGGGCCTCCGTTCAGGATAGTCTGGATATGTTTCATGGTAAAAAGCATTAATTTGCCCACACTATCAAGAAAAAATACCTGTTCATGCCGGTTGATATCTCAATTTTGAGGGTTTTAAGGGATTTTGAATGTTTGTCTCAATTGTGAGACCTGCTTATTTTCCCTCAATTTGCTCACTTGCCCCTTTTAAAACATCAGTTTTGAGCAGTTTTTTGTAAAGATATGAGGGGATTTAAGATCGAATTTTTGCTGGTTTCGTTGAACAGTTATGTTCGTGCGATGAGTGGGAAGGGCAAAATTTTAAATTCGATGAACCGTTCTGATGATGCGATGATCATCCGTTTACCCCACTACTAATTGATCAATTTTGATATTATATCCTTTTTATCAAATGAGTTGATTAAAAAATCTAACGGAGAAAAAAATGAAAAATACTATGGGAAAAATTTCTTTAATCGCAGTTCTTTTTGCAAGTGTAGCGCCAGCAATTTATACGATGAGTCAAATCACACAAGGTATCGTATAGTTAAAAATCGATCCTGATGCGTATTATTTCAAGGTGAGATTTATGTTTTTGAAAATTTCAATCTGGCGGTTTCATAAGTATCAAGAAAGACTTGTCTTTGAGCATGGGAGCCGCCAATGCGATGTAATTCTGGTAAAACCGGAGCCATCAAGTCAATGGTGGTCTCAAAGTCATCATTAGCAAAAGCCGTAACGGCCTTTGCTAATGGCAAGCAAATCGATTGCCAATTTGTCTGGGCGGGGCCAATGCAATTTTCACTATATTTCTCGAGGCTATTTAAAAAGTTTGCGCTCTCTTCTTGATTACCAGCTCTGGCCAGTGCGTAAGCATAATGGAGGTCATGAAAGGGGAGGATGTGTTCGCCAGCTCTAACACGGACTTGCTCGAGTACCGGGTTCCAACGATCTTCTACCTTTGTCCCTAACATCTCGAGGCGCCAAAGCATGGAAACCGCACCAATTTGTTCTTGAGGAAATTCCGGCCATACCCCCCATAAACGTTCATCGAAAATTTTCATAACTTTGTTGTGGTCATCTGCTGCCAGATGAAAGAGCGCAGTGTGCCACCAATTATGGTCTCGAATAAATGTCCCTTTTTTATCCCAACAGGGGGCGTGTTTATCCATCCAGCGAATACCTTTGGAAACTTGTTGGCGTGTCTCGAGAACATGAGCTACAGCGTGATGTGCCCAGGCATCATCCGAGGCAATTTGCACCGCTCGTATTCCCTCTTCTTCAGCCTCTTCCAACCTGTGGTTTTGTTCCAGAGCGAAAGCAACCAGCCCATGAGCGTAGGGAGTATTTTTATGAACGATGATAGCGCGCTGTCCAAAGCGTAACAAAGCCGCTTGGTCCCCCAAATTGAAGGCATGATATTGCCCCCATTTGATGGCGCATAAGTCTGCGGGCCAACGTACAGTTAGCTGGTCCAGAATTGTTAATGCTCCATGATAATCCCGTTTTGTCCAGGCTTCTATGGCGTCACAAAACAAGGCTTCCCGGCCTGTTAATATATTGTTTTTCCGGGCCGAGCGCATGCGTTCTATGTAGGGTTTTGCTGATACCCAGCCTTCTGCTCCCTCAAACGCGAGATGGAGTGCTGCCGCATGCGCGTTCACTAGCGCGCAATCAGGTGCTTGATCGGTAATTTCAAAAAGATTTCTCAGTTCAGCGCCATAAGCGAGATGTTCAAAAACGTAATCATCGTAGCCTTTAGCAACTTTTTCACTAGCGCCGGTTATCTTGAGACCAAATTGATCTTGAGTGCGCAATTGGGACGGGGCGGTGGTTATGGGCTGTTCGGCTTGGGACGGCATGTTTTGAGAAATGAACCTGTTACTGAGATACTTTAATCTAGGGCTTTGTTTAGATGATGAAAAGGGGGATAGCGATGACGTATGGTCACGGCTGATTGAAAAGAAAAGGCATGAAAAAACCCCCGACATGATGCGGGGGTTTCATTTTTTTTAAAAGCGTGAATTAATCTCGCATGAAGCCAAGAATATTCAAAATATGAATAAACAAGGTTGCGAATGATCCAAACAACATGAATGCACCAAATATCGAAGATCGTTCATTCGCTGAGCTTCCTTGAGAATAAAGTGATTTGATCATCTGTGTTTCATATGCGGTGACCGCAGAAAATACCAAAACCACAATGCTAGACACGATCAAGCTCATCATGCCGCTTTTGAAAATTAATGCGTTTAAAATAATGGCAACGATTAAACCAAATGTTGCCATAAACAGGAAGTTTCCCCACCCCGATAAATTCTTCTTGGTTGTGTATCCAAACAAGCTGGTACCAGCAAAAACAGCTGAAGTGATAAAAAACGCTCGGTAGACCATAGCGCCATCGCCAGCGGACTGGAATGCATAGATTGCAGGAGCAATGAGCAGGCCCCATGAAGCGGCATACGCCCAGAATATGGCATGGGCCATCATTTTAGAACCGGTGTAGATAACTTTTCCACCGAAAAACCCCAAACCTAGTATGAGCACGAAGGGCGCCCATTTAAAAAGCGGGTTTGAAAACATGATGGATAGGATTTGCTGATTACCGGCAACAAACATGGCGATTAACCCGGATACGCCAATGCCGAGAGCCATATAATTGTATACGCCCAACATATATTGGCGCAGCCCCTGATCCATCACTCCGGCGCGTGACGCGCTAGCCGCTCTGTTATTGAATTCATTCATGGTGTTTCGTCCTCTTGCAGAAATATCTCAGATTAGTCATCGCGAAGATTGGCGATCATAACTTTTGATGATCGCGCTAGCGATTCACGCGGATATCACAAAAATATTAATAGTCTCATGGAAGATATTGTGGGTTGTGTACAATTTACAAGCAAAATCTTCGCTTAATTTGATGAAAAGTAGAAAAATTCATTAGATTCGAAAGAAAATTTCAAAAAATATGATTAATATCGATTTGCTATTTTTTCAATTATAACAGATTGTTAAATCTAGTTTATAGTATTTTTGTTTCAAAAAAAAGTTCAAGTAATTGATTTAATGTTTTTATCTCTCAGCCACAATCTAATGAATGGACAAGAGTGAAATCATGGAGCTAACTCTCTTTTTTCAGTCTTGAGATGAAAAATCCGTCCATGCCCCCTTCAGCGGCGCCCATAAACGGCAACACGCGTAAATCCCCGTGCCGGGTGATGGCTTCCTCGAATGGCCCGTCTAAGACTGGATCACGAGTGGTTGCGAATGAAACTCGAGAAATGTGTTCGTGACGTTTCAAGGCCGCGTTGATCTGTTTCTCGCCTTCTTCTGGTTGAAGAGAGCAGGTGCAATAAACAAGCATGCCACCAGGTTTTACCATTGTGATTGCATGATCAAGCAGCTTGGCTTGTAGGCTTACCAGCCCTTCAACATCATCTTGGGTTTTTGACCACGGAATATCTGGATGGCGCCGGATTGTCCCGGTAGCCGTACAGGGGGCATCGAGTAAGACAATATCGGTTTTTTCATGGGGCTGATAGTCCATTGCATCAGATACGACTATATCCGCCTCGAGTTTTGTACGGGCAAGATTGGCGCGCAGGCGATCAAGGCGTTCATCGGAGCGATCAAGGGCAATTACTTTTGCACCTGCAGCAGCAAGTTGCAGGGTTTTTCCACCAGGGGCAGCACACAAATCCAGAACGGTTTTGCCATCAAGATTTCCAAGTAGCGCTACAGGTAAGCTTGCTGATACATCTTGAATCCAGAATTTACCGTCTTGGAAACCTTCAAGTTTAGTGACATTCGAGGGAGCAGGGTTCATGCGCAAGGAATTTAATCCGGCGTTAAATGAAAAATCTTGTACATCAAGAGTTTGCGCCAATTCGTTCATCGCCTCTTCATTAATGAAACTCATATCTAATGGCGCTTTTTTTTGATGAGCAATAGCAATTTTGCGGGCATTAGCGGCTCCATAAGCTCGCTCCCAACCGCGCCACATCCAGGCCGGAGTATCGGTGCGCAACGGTAAATCAGCAATTTTCTCTTTCGGGGTGTTCGCAAGCTTTCTTGAGACTGCGTTGACTAAATTTGCATAGCCTCCTAATTCCTGGCGCTCCTTCGCGAGTTCTGTTGCCAGTGATACCGCCGCGTGATGAGGGGTCTCTAAAAATAAAGTTTGCGCGGCACTCACCCGCAATATATCCATAATTCTTTTCGCGCGTGCGGGGAGGGGGCGATTAAGATACGGGCCAATGAGATGATCCAATGTGCCTTTACGCCTTAACACGGTGGTTGCCATGGCTCTGGCAAACCCTTTGTCTGCCCGTACAGTTGCAGGTTCTTTTTCCCCGTGTTCATTGCGCGCCAAGCCTTGATAAGATCGCCCTTGTGAGAGGGCTTCATCAAGTGACATGCCGTCTCTGACCAACGCCAAAAGATCACAAGCGACACGTCTCACCGCGATTCCTTTAGGCGTATCCCCATAAATTGTCGGGGCCTTTTCTAGAGACGAGTTCCGCTCAGAAGGTTTCCCGCGATCTTTAGAATGATTATTTGGCTTTCTTTCGGAGTTGCGATCGCGATTAGAAAAAGGCTTATCATTTCTTTTGCCTTTGAAACCGCGATGCTTGCTGCCTCTTACTTCTTGAGAATGTCTGTCTTTAAATTTATCTGCCATAGCTAAGGGCTTTAAGGGGCTATGGTTCAATTGTCACGTCGCAATTGAGGGCAAGGCTATGATTTTACTCCCGCCGTCCTGATTTAAGGCTTGGCGTGTTTAAAATCCCACTATAGACTGATGAAAAGATAGTTAAGTTGAGGATAATCCTCGATTAGGGGGTAAAAATATGAGCCAAGGGTTTACGATGAAAAAATTTACACCTTTCAAGGCATTGAGCGTAGCGCTGATTGCGGCGGGTACCTCATTGATGTCCGGAAGTTTGGTTAGCTATGCGCAAGATAATGCGTCCTCGAATGATATTATCAGCCAAGCGGGTGTTTCAATTTTAAATTTCGATGAAAAGAACCTTGGGCCAATTCTCACAGAATTGAAAATATTATGGCAAGGGCGAACCGGGCCTGACGGGCGTCCCTTTATATTTGCCAACTCGGAGGGAGAAACTGTTTTTGTTTTAAGCCCGTTGGCGTGTCGCGGTGCGAACAATACTGATTGTGTTGGATTACAACTTATTTCGGTTTTTGATGGTGTGGTTATTCGTAAGAATGTTGATGATTTTAACAACCGTTATGCTTTTGCTAACCTCGGTGTTAATGAACAGGGTAATGCCTATCTTAATCGATATGATATTGCTGATTACGGAATTGCGCGAGGCAATGTCGCTACCATTATCACAACATTCGCATCGCTTTCGAAGATATATCAAGACTCAATCAAAAGATCCGCTGTTGCAGGCCTGGAGGCTCTTGAAGGAGAGATCACAACAACAAATGTGATAACTGCTGATGCACAATCGTCTTTCGCCCCTGCGGGTAAGAGTGCGTTCGATCTTTTACGGCTTGTCGAGGCTTCGCAAGTTCGAAAAATGGTTTTCGAGGATCAGGAATTGCCGGTTAACAAAGTTAAAAATATTGGCCAATAGGCAGTCTAAAAAAGCTTGTTGCCAGTAGACATACTTTAAATTGGTTTGTTAATCTCTTTTGCCAGCTAACAAATTTTTAAATCGATCGTAAATTTCTGCATTCGCCGCAAGGATAGAGGGACCGTGCAATGGATCTTTTGAGCCATCGATTTGTGTAACCATGCCGCCTGCTTCCTGAACAAGTATAATCCCGGCGGCAATATCCCAAGGGTTTAAATCTCGTTCCCAATATCCATCAAAACGTCCTGCGGCAACATAAGCTAAATCCAGTGCTGCCGAGCCCATACGTCGAATGCCTGATGACCGGGAGAGAACAAGATCAGTTTCGTGTAAAGCTTTTGCACGTCCATCGCGACCTGCAAAGGGAAGACCACATGCAAAAAGACACTCAAAAAGGTCGCGCCTTTGAGTCACGCGTAAACGTTGATCGTTCATCCAAGCGCCTTGACCTTTTTCAGCCCAGAATAATTCATCTGTTATCGGATTAAATATTATGCCAGCAAAAGGTTTGCGATCGCGCTCAAGACCAATTGAAACGGCAAATTGCCCAAACCCATGAAGGAAATTGGTGGTGCCGTCCAGAGGATCAATAATCCATCTGTTAGAATTGTCTGAACCTTCTATTATGCCACGTTCTTCCAGTAAAAAACCGTATTTTGGCCGGGCTTCCTGTAGCACTTCAATGATGATTTCTTCCGCCCGTAAATCGGCAGCACTGACAAAATCTGCAACCCCTTTACGTGAAATTTGTATATTCTCGATTTCCCCAAAGTCGCGAACGAGCGAGCGCGCTGCTTTGCGCGCTGCGTTGATCATCACTGTAATGAGTGCGGAATGAACGGCCATATTGAATTTTCTTTATAAATTATGAGTGCATGGAATTAGGGCGCACCATAACTATCACCAGTGAAGAAGCAAGGGGTATTCAAACTTTACCCCCATCCACGGCTCATCAGATGCCAGCAATTAGCCACATTGCCCGCGGTGTATTAAAGCGTGATCAACGAGAACAAGGGCCATCATTGCCGTTGCCACGGGCACAGCGCGAATTCCGACACAGGGGTCATGACGACCTTTGGTCTGAATGCTGGTCTCTTGCCCAGTATTGGTAATGGTTTTGCGCGGTGTCAGGATTGAAGAGGTGGGTTTAATCGAAAACCTGGTTATCACATCCTGGCCGGTGGAAATCCCGCCAAGGACCCCCCCGGCGTGATTAGAAGAAAAATGCGGATGACCATCTTGCAAGCTGATTTCATCGGCATTTTCTTCGCCGCTAAAGCGCGCAGCATCAATGCCCGCGCCAATTTCAACAGACTTCACGGCATTGATAGACATCATTGCCGCTGCGAGATCGCTATCGAGTTTACCGTAAACAGGGGCACCAAGCCCAGCAGGAACACCAGACGCGATTGTTTCTATCATGGCGCCAACAGAAGAGCCGCCTTTGCGAATTGTCTCGAGTTCCGTTTCCCATTTTTGGGCTGCGATAGGGTCCGGGCACCAAAATGGATTATCTGCAATCGTTGCCGCATCAAATTGCGATCGATCAATGGTGTGTGGTCCCATCTGCACCATGTAACTCGTGATTTGTATCGTATCATTATAGAGAGCGTTTAAAACCTGATTGGCGATAGCACCTGCAGCCACACGCGCAGCGGTTTCCCGAGCGGAAGAACGCCCGCCGCCGCGATAATCTCTGATACCATATTTAGCATCGTAAGTTATGTCCGCATGACCAGGGCGGTATTTATCGCGAATATCACTATAGTCTTTTGAGCGCTGGTCGACATTATTAATCATCAAGCTTATTGGGGTCCCCGTGGTTTTTAGCCCATCGGTGCGGTCATCTTCAAAGACCCCAGAGAGGATTTGAATCTGATCTGGTTCCCTGCGTTGTGTCACGAATTTGGATGTCCCCGGTCTGCGCTGATTAAGCGCTTCCTGAATGGCCTCAATTGAGATCGGGATATTGGGCGGACAACCATCAACAACGCATCCCAAAGCCGGGCCATGAGACTCTCCCCATGTTGTGACACGAAACATACGGCCAAAACTATTAACGGACATAAATTTTTTCCTGATTTGCACAGATGGTGTAGGCGAGAATAGTATAAGCCGGACATTTGGATAAATCCTGATTTCTTTTATCCCCGCTATAAGATAAAGGAAAGCACATTAGAGCATTTCCAGATCAGGTGGCGGCCGATTAAGCGTCCAGAAATGTGACAAAACATAACTTAAAGCATCTTCTTGATATTACTTGATGCGGAGGCGCTTTAGGGGTGACTTTAGAGCAATGAATGATAAGGATGAATACTCTATGGTGGACGAACGTAACCGGCTGATTCCAGAATCGCCGAGCGCAGAGGCTTATCGTGTTGATGAAGATCAGGGTGATGTTTTTACCCATGAAGATCCGTTAGAATTATTTGAAAACTGGTTTTCTTTGGCAAAAGAGAATGAGCCCAATGATCCTAACGCCATGTCACTGGCGACAATTGATGCCGGCGGCATGCCGGATGTGCGCATTGTTCTGCTCAAGGACATCAATTCAGCTGGGTTGAGTTTTTACACGAATGTAGAAAGTGCAAAAGGTGTTGCGCTAGCGGCCAATCCGGTGGCGGCCTTGTGTTTCCATTGGAAATCCATCAGGCGACAAATTCGGTTTCGCGGCGCGATCGAGCCCGTGTCGCAAAAAGAGGCGGATGCGTATTTTGCAACGCGAGCGAGGGGCGCGCAAATAGGGGCAATCGCCTCGCGTCAATCCCAACCATTGCGCGATCGAGAGGAATTACAAAAAGAAATTACTGCCACAGAACAGAAATTCATTAACCAGGACATATTGCGCCCAGATTATTGGTCAGGTTATCGATTGATACCCACACATATTGAATTCTGGGTGAACAGACCTTTTCGTTTGCATGAGCGTAAAACCTTTGATCGAACAATGAAGAATGGCAAAATGAGTGCGTGGCAATCTGGGCAGCTTTACCCATAACCCAGAAATTTTTATCCTATGGAAAAAGGACTATCATATCAGTCATTTTAGTTGTTTAGTCCCGATGGGTTCACGCGTGAAGTGCAACACATTTATAGGAGTGTTGGAATCAGTAAATGTTTTGATCCCTCATGGAGGAAAGGACTGTGGGGCATAGTTCTACACGAGTGCGCCACGACAATGTAGGCGGTCCGACAAGAGATATAGCGATCTCAAGCTTTATATATTTGTTGCAATCGACAGAACATCAAGGTTTGTCTTTGTTGAACTTTATGAACAAGCTGGCAAAATGAATGCTGCGACATTCCTTGAAAACCTAATTGAAGTTTGCCCATATAAAATACATACGATCCTCACAGACAATGGTGCGCAGTTTACCGAAAGGAAATTTACGAGCACTTGAGCATGTCTTTGATCGTGTCTGCCGATACAATCGATACAATGAAATTGAGCATCGCCTGACCCAAATAAACCGCCCTTGGTGTCTTAAGGATCAGATAAAAGTCCCGCGGACCTTTTTCGCGAAAGGCGACCGGGTTGAGAGAATGAACCGATCGTAAAAAGAAGCTACCGTAAAGCGCGATTACTATTCAACGCATGGTCAACTTCGAGATCATCTCGAAACATTCATAGATGCTTACAATTTCGCAAAATGATTGAAAACCCTCAAGGGGCTCACCGTTTTCGAGTACATCCACAAATGCTGGACTGAAGAGCCAAATAGATTCGTCAATAATCCAAACCACCACTTGCCGGGACTAAAAAACTGGCATTGGTGCATTAATATAGATATTCAATCCAACTATCAGTGAAGAAGATGGT
>CAYZLR010000102.1:0-12083 GCA_964479275.1 uncultured Caulobacterales bacterium | reverse complement strand
CCGTATGATCTCAAGACGACTGGCTAAATATTAGTTTTGAATCGGACTCTTAGGGCCCAATTCAAAATTCTACTTATACAGGTAGTAAAAGGGATTTTCTGCGCTTGCGGTACTCCATACGACCCAAAAAGGGAGCCTCACAAACATATCTTGAGGATATTTGAGAGCAAAGGGGTTAGAATTTTCCATATCGCGATGCGAGAATTGTCACCATCGGCATCACCATTACAAAAATTACACTGGCCTTCATCAAAAAAGCTTTTGCAAGCACATCTGCATTTGGCCAATATCCTGTCACATAGACAGCCATCAGCATGAATACGACCAGCCCCGTGGTTAACAAAAATGGACCAGTCATAGTCCGCATATGTTCTTTAATAATATCAACCGAGTATTTATACTGAATACTGATATTTCGAAAACGCTCCGCAACATCATAGGCGATGAAGACGGCAAACCCGCCTGCAATTAGATTGTCTACTGGACTGAGAGATAAAGACGACAGGCTCAAGAGCCAATTGGATAATATCTGTTCGAGGAACAAGGCCCCTCCAAGAAAAATAAAGGCACGGAGCGACAACAAACCTATTGCGCCAATGAGGGTTGCCATTATCGTCAAATAATAATCTTCAATGTAAACAACAGGAAGCATTTTGACCTGAATAACAATCGCACTTATGGCCAATACAAACATAACCCCATATGATGAAGGAAGCGGGAAAATTTTGCGCATAGTGCGCCAAAACCGTTCATACCCCAAAAGGAACTCCTGATGTGAACCGGCAAAGGCAATCTCACCCTGGCTATCATCAAGATTTTGCGAAACTTTTCGCTCCATCATTAAAAATAAAAATCCCGGAATAAAAAACAAAACACTTAATGACGCCACTAACCCTAACTTCAACCCAAGGGTCATATGCGTTTTGACAATTAAATCCGCATCGCTTGAATGGATTGAAGACGGGATCAACACCCAGATAGCTCCCATCAACAAGCTAATCATCAGTCCATTAATAAAGAGACGACCTAGCACGATCCCCATTTCATCTCGGTATTTTGCAACGCCGCTTTGCAAGTTGCCCAACGCCAGATTAACGCGAACAGTCAGTAATGACATTACAATCAAGTTCGTGATCAAAAATTTGCTTGTGGTGAACCCATCTCTACCGTCGCCCAGTAACAATCCACTACTCGCATAGTAAACACCGAACATCAGCGGGAGTCCCAAAAAAACATACATCCCAATGGGCGCTGACCAAAGACTCCCCAAAATGATAAAACTGAGGGCAACAAAACAAAGCAAAAAATTAACGGCACCCGTATTCAAACTAAAATTATCAGCACTAAAATTCAAATAGTTAAAAATAAAAAAAATGGAAATAGACAACAATCCAAATGCGCTGACAAGTTGCGATCGGCGTTTCAAAGACAAACCCATCTGGATTAAAACGGGTAATGCTGATGATGCCATAAGGGCAAAAATAAAATGCATTTGGCCCAGAAAACCGAGGGTTAAAAGGTTGGAATGATCAAGGCTCGACCCCTCAACTGAGGCATTCAATGAAGTATAGGAGCGATGCGTGGTTGTTCCTATCGCGACCAATGCAGCAAAGACAATTGCTGTATTGACAAAAGGTCGCTCCAGAATAAATCGAATTAATCCAACAGGGTTTTTACGGTTCAAACTTATATCCCTTTGATCTGCAAGCCCCTTCATAAACCAAATCGTTTAATTGATTAAACGTTTCAGCCCTTTACTCGGGAAGATCAAAATCCAATATTGCCATGTTAAAATCATAGGATGTATCGCCATCCTCAGTATCTTTAAAGATCACGCCAATAAATTCGTCACCTAAATAAACTTCAGCCGAGTCATCTTTATTACTTCGCCCACGTACTTCAACATTATCGAGACCGAACTTAGTTGCAAAATATTTCTGCAATTTGGAAATTTCTTGTGGGGTCATAATCGTGATTCCTAATAATCAATAGCCTTTATGTATAGCCAATCCATGCTGATGCCAAGACCCCGTTTTGCGCTATTGTACAAAACAATCATCATTATTTAAGCAAAAAGAAAAATAGCCAAGCCTGTGACAAGGCACCACTTTTCAGACCTGGTTTATCGTGGCAAAAACTAATTCAGCCAAAACCTTATACCGCGTCTTATTTCAACAAGAAATATTCACTTATGAAAACATTATTACCTTCGCCCCTTCAGACCTTCGTCTTAATTCTATCCATGTTTTTGGCGGCATGTGACAATCATGGGGCTCGCAATCAAGGATCACCTTCCGCACATAAAGGGGAGATAGAGGAACATTGCGGTGATGGCCAACATCCAGACGGGTTATTTTTAGAGGCAGGCTGGGCAAGAGCGGCTAATCCGGGCCGTCCTGTTTCTGCAGCTTATCTAACGATATGTAACCATAGTGATAAACCAGATACCCTCACCCGCGTTGAAACCCTTGCGGCCAAAGCCTCAGAACTACACCAAACCACGCGCGATGAAGCTGGGCGCGTTTCAATGGCGCCCGTCGCTCAATTAAAAATTGACGCAAATTCAAAAACTCCCTTAAGCCAAGGTGGCCACCATGTCATGTTAATTGGGTTAGAAGCACCATTGACCAAAGGTGAGACTATCGATCTTGATTTGTATTTTCAAAATGCGGGAAAGTTAACGATCACGCTACCAATCCGAGATAGCGAAGATCGGCAATCTGGCCATCATCATTAAAGCACATCCACTTCAAATTGAATCGACGACGTACTTTAAGTCTTTCTTTTTTCGCATTTATGGCAGTTCAACCAGTGCCCACAGACACGCAAACGCTTTTAGACAACCATGTTTGAAAAAAACGTAGCTGTCATTGACTGGGTGATAATTGAAACGCCAGAAAAGCAAGCGCTTCAGTAATATCATGAACAATAAGTTCCCGCCTTTCGGCTTCTTCTTGATCAACGCCCCATTGTTCAGCCTGATAAGTCTCATCAAGAAATGTCGCTTTTGCTATCAGCGATACGTCATTCATCCCATAACAAGCACACAGGGCTAACGCCGCTGATCCCGTTAGTTCTGTGAGGCGTCTTATGGCTAAAATTTCCTGATCACTTCGCTTTGCCAAATTTTCTATAAAGCGTTCTTCCACCGTCTGAGATTGTTCGACGGCTATGATGCCCGACGTCACCGCTAGTTTTATCTGCGTTTGCGCCTCAAGAAATTGTAAAAAAGGGTCCCATATTTCCGCTTGAAGCTTTACTAATGCAACCGGGCTTTCAGCACGGTAACTCAATAAATCGCTCTTACCATAGCGAACAATTTCACTCATCCACTGTTTTCTGAGCTCTTCATTCACATCCAAACACGTCATTTGATAACGTGTCATCGGCATGGTGGTGAAATCAATAGCGTCTGTTTGATCGTTCCATTCTTTACAAATGACCTGCGCAAGATGTTCGTGGTTTATAGTAAAGTTTTTTCCACCTTTAGATTTAGCCCCTCGCCCATCCAGTAAGAGAAAATAACACCCCTCTCGCCTCTCCAGATGCGCTTCTTGATAAAATTTTTCTATTTTTTCGGGCATAAATACTCTCTACAGTGATGATTATAGACCTTCTGGCCATTCAACAGATAAATTGGCATCAAACGAGAAAAATGCCATTGTTTCCTTAAAGTGCCCCATCGGGGCTGCTGTAAAAGTAACTTTTTTTCCAGAATGAGGATGTCGGAAAGACATTGTACGGCAAAGTAAATGTAGTTTTGTAGAAAGCCCCTCTATTTTTGCAGCACTCCCCCCATATTTACCATCACCAATAATAGGCGTACCCAATGTTGTGCAATGAACGCGTAATTGGTGAGTGCGTCCAGTACGCGGGCGCAGCGCCATAAAGGCAACACCAGCGCCGGCATCATCAAGTGTTTGAAAATCAGTAATCGCGCGCTTAGCATTTTCCTCTTTACTTGGGGTCATGACCTCAACGCCTGCACCATCGGGCTTAGTCATCATTTTTTTCATAATCGGCATATTGATTGTGCCTTCTTTGGGGCGAGCAGTGCCCGCTACCAAAGCCCAATACGTTTTATCAACCTGATGTTTTTGAAAATATTCCCCGAGACGTGTAGCGGCGGCGCGGGTTTTTGCCAGGACTAATAAACCAGAGGTATCGCGATCTAATCGGTGCACGAGCCGTGGGCGCACACCATCCCTTTTTACCGCTTCCAACATGCCATCAATATGACGCTTTGTATTCGTCCCCCCCTGAACGGCGAGGCCATGGGGTTTGTTTAGAACCAGAAGATGATCATCTTCGAACAAAGTCATCTTTTCGATCACAGCGCGATCACGGTCTTGGCTTGCAGGCGTTGTTACCGGGTCCGTTTGTATACGCTTTTCTCTTGGCGCATCATCAATTGGTGGAATACGAATATCTTGTCCCGTTGATATCCGGCTATTGGCTTTTACACGGCCTCCATCCAAGCGAACCTGACCTTTACGCAAAAATTTCTCCAACATGCCGTGACGCACTTGGGGGAAATGCAACCTAAACCAGCGGTCAAGTCGCATCCCGTCTTCATCAGCAACAACTTTTTTAATTTGTACACCGCTCATGTGATAATACGCCCCAAAATCATACCGCAAAAAAGCGCAACGATCGATAAGCTCACTGATGCCAGCACGTAGATGGTAGCAACACCAATCGCGCCTCTTTCTATCAAAATCATCACATCAAGAGAAAATGTTGAAAAGGTTGTAAACCCTCCCAATAATCCTATCATTAAAAATCCTTGCAATATCGTGTTTGATGGTAATTTGGATAATAAAATGACCGCCAATACTCCCATCACAAAAGATCCCAAAACATTGATGAAAACTGTCACCGCCGGGAAACCTGATGCAGCATTGTTGGGAAAAATTTGAGCGGCCCCATAACGCAAAATAGCCCCCAGCGCCCCGCCCGCGCCGATAGAAAGAATAGTGGATAATTGATGCATATGCGTTTTCTTCTCTCTAAGAGTTGGCTTCAAAACTCGCTTTTATGTGACGAAAATAGGTTTTTCTAGAACCGGAAGGCAGTGTACACATTGTACGTGAGTACCGGAAGCGTTGAAAAACCCTTTTGCAGACCCAAAAGTCTAATGTTGAATTGGGCTCTAAGGTAAAGCGTGTTTTATGAAGTTTTTTCTTGTCGCTTTTTACGCCACCATGCAAGACGTTTTTCAATTTCTCTCTCATGACCTGTTTTACGCGGGCGATAGAATTCCGTACGTTCTAGCTCAGGGGGGAAATAATTTTGCCCCGCAAAACCTTCAGGCGTATCATGATCATAGATATAGCCTTTACTATATCCCAACTCTTTCATTAGGCGGGTCGGCGCATTCATCGCGAATGATGGAGGCTTTAACGATCCCGATTGTTTCGCCACAGATTTTGCTTTTTTAAATGCCTCATACGAACGGTTTGATTTTGGTGCCGTTGCCAGATAAGCCACTAACTGACCTATAGCAATCTCACCTTCTGGCTGCCCTATCAGCTCATAGGCATCACGTGCCGCGATTGCGAGCGGTAAGGCATGAGGGTCCGCATTCCCAATATCTTCTGAGGCCATAACGATTAAGCGTCGCAATAAAAAACGAGGATCTTCTCCGCCCTCCAACATCCGTGCCGCCCAATATAGCGCTGCATCAACATCAGAACCGCGAACAGATTTTTGTAAAGCACTAGCAAGATTATAGTGCCCCTCTTGTGATTTATCATAGAGAGGAACCCGTTTTTGAACAATCTCACTCAGACTTTCACGATCAATGAGAGGGCCGTCTTCGTCTCGATGAAGAAAGATTTCCTCGGCCATATTGAGTAAATACCGTCCGTCCCCATCGGCCATTTCTATTAATGCCTTACGCGCCGGAGCATCAAGGTTAAGCGCTTTCTGTTGATAAGATTCAGCGCGCTCCAATAATGCATCTAAAGCATGGTAATCAAGGCGATTGAGCGTTAACACTTGCGCTCTCGATAACAAGGCCGGATTGAGCTCAAAGGATGGATTTTCAGTGGTCGCACCAACAAGGGTGATTAAACCACTTTCCATATGTGGGAGAAAGCCATCTTGTTGTGCACGATTAAATCGATGGATTTCATCAACAAAAAGTAGTGTTGAAACTCCTGTCTGACGACGTTGTTGTGCGCGGTCAAAAACTTTACGCAAATCCGCAACGCCTGAAAAAATTGCCGACAATTGCTCAAAAGCCGGGACATGATAAGAGTTTTCAGCCGAACTCTTTGTGTTACGCTTAGAAAATTGTAACTTCAATTCCTCTAATAACAATCTTGCAATCGTGGTTTTCCCCACCCCAGGCGGCCCCCACAAAATTAGTGAAGACAATTTACCCGTCTCGATCATACGCGGCAATATTGCACCCGGAGCAACAAGTGCCTCTTGTCCGATAATTTCACTCAATCTTTGAGGCCGCAGCCGATCGGCAAGAGGGCGCGGCGCCTCTTTTTCTAATTCGGCTGACGAAAAGAGAGTATTCACTGGAACTTCACTCTATAGACTTCATATCAAATGCCTAGCGGCCAACGCGCCACGGAATAATACGAGATCCTGTATCAATTTCGATAACCCAATCCCTGCCCTGTGCTTCCAGAGCCCGTTCCAGATCACGGGTCGTATCTACATTTGTGCCATTGACGGATAAAATCCTATAGTTTCGGCGCAAGCCCCGCCTTGCGGCAAAACTTCTTCGGGATAACTCTTTGACAACAACGCCGCGCAGAAACGGATCAATATTGAGTTCTTCGTTATAACGCGGTGATAGATTAGCAACGACAACACCGTTGAGCGGATGATTACCAGCCAGGTTACGTTCATCTGGCGCAGGATTTTCAGGCGGTAAATCCAGTTTTATTTTCGTTGATTTATCGCTACCAGCGCGCACATACAAAACATCGACTTCATCACCTTCACTGCCCACGCCAACTCGATACCGTAGTGTCTCAGCATCAAAGACCGGTTGTCCACTAATCTGTGTAATGACGTCCCCTGGTTTCAATCCTGCTTTGTCTGCAGGGCCACTTTTCCATACTTCCTCAATGATTGCCCCTGCCGGGCGATCCAGATCAAGAGCTCTCGACAATTCTGAGGTAACCGTTCCTGTAGATGCCCCAAGCCAAGGCCGAGACAATACTCCGCCATTAATAGCCGACGATAAAACCTGCTGTACCAACCGGCTTGGAATCGCAAAGCCTATTCCATTTGACCCACCTGATCGAGAATAAATAGCCGTATTGATCCCGATTAAGCGGCCATCAACGTCGACCAAAGCGCCGCCTGAATTACCCGGATTAATCGCCGCGTCAGTCTGAATAAAAAATTGGTAATCACTGATCGATACAGCCGTTCGCGCTAACGCGGACACAATGCCACTTGTCACTGTTTGCCCCACCCCGAAAGGATTACCAATCGCCAAAACGACATCCCCCACTTCTGCGGCATCAGAATTAGCAAACTCTAGAAATGGAAAAGGCTCCTCTGCATTTAATCTTAATACAGCAAGATCCGTTTGCGGATCAGTAAAAATCAAATCTGCTTCATATTCTCGGCGATCACTTAACACAACCTTGATTTCAGTCATATTCTCGATCACATGATTATTTGTAATTACCACGCCATCTGGGCTCACAATTACTCCCGAGCCGAGAGATGATTGCTCGCGCGGGTTTTGACGCCCAAAAAACCGCTCAAAGATAGGATCAACGCTACGAGCCTGTACCTGGCGGCGAGTATATACATTCACAACAGCCGGAGCGACATCACGAACAACCGGTGCAAAAGATAAACGCACCTCATCCATAGACTGTGGCACCGCACGAGAACTCTCTTCTATCAAATCCCCCTGTAGTAAAGGTTCGCCAAGGTCATCATCCTGTTCAAGACTAACCGCTTGAAGGGATGCTTTGCGGATAGCATTATCGTTGTTGTGTGAAATGTGTTTTTCTTGAACAGCTGTATTCACAGCAGTTTGTGCATCACTCTTATCAGATTTTGCGCACGCCCCTACACTTACAAGTAAAAGCCCCATACTGACAAATGAATAGAAGAATGTTTTATTCGACATTACATTTTCCTTTATTGATTACCTAACGCGCGCGCATAAGAAACAAACTCAAAGCATTTTTTTAACAAAGCGACACCAAGATACAACCCTTGCATGAAGCCCATGCATATTAAACAATAAAAATCCAATTAGCAAAAATCGATCCCATTCACTATAAACGGAATCGATTATTCATCTTTCAAAATTTTTTGCATTCAGATTACTGCTTCACGCGAGGTATATTCTTATCCCTGCATTTCTAATTCAAGTAATCACGTCATGAAAGCAACTCAAAGTTTGGCCGCGTACGAAAGCACATCCAAATCAAAAGGGATCAAGGAGATGCGTTAAGTTGTGGTTGCGTCGCATTTCGAGACCATCAACCGGTAGCCACTTGAGCTGGGAATGCTTTAATACCTTAAAAAATAAAGTCACCCGCACTCAGTGAAGCCGCACTGACATCAGTGAGCGTTATGGTATTTGTGCCGTCAAAAATGACTGCGTCACCATTAGTGTTTGATGTCAAATGAGACGATAATAGATCATTAAAATCAATAATCGCAGTTACTCCAGACAAATCAATACGTTCAAAATTATTGGCGACGTCAAAATCTACAATCACATCCTGGCCAAAATTGTCATCAAAGGTGAAGACATCGGCATTGAAATTGCCCGCAAGAACATCATTTCCAGCGCCGCCATTAATATTATCTGAGCCACCTCTGCCAGAAATCCTATCATTGCCAAGGCCACCTAAGATTGTATCACTTCCTGAGCCACCAGAAATATTATCAGCATTATTTTGTCCATCGATATAATCATCGCCCTCACCGCCATCCAGCGTGTCAAACCCTGATCCACCAATTATACGGTCATTTCCATCGCCGCCTAGAACCAGATCGCGGCCATTATTCGCGAACAGAACATCGGCGCCATCCCCCCCATCAAGCGTATCATTTCCATCATCGCCATTTAATCGGTCAGCATTCGCGCCACCAATCAAAAGGTCATCTAAGGCACCGCCAATCAATGTATCAAAACCAGATCCACCATTGAGAGTATCGCTTCCTGAACTCCCAATAATTGAATCGCGTCCAGCGCCTCCAACAATAGTATCGTTACCAGAACCACCAGCAAGCGTATCGTTGCCATTGCCACCATTAAGAATATCATTTCCTGAAGCTCCGATTATGAAATCATTACCGTCACCACTAAACAGGCGATCATTACCGCCTTCCCCATTCAAGGTATCATTTCCAGTCCCACCAAAGAGAAGATCTAATCCGTCTCCCCCCAGCAATGTATCATCCCCTGCCTCTCCAAATAACTGATCTGCATTGCCATTTCCATTGAGAATATCATTTTCATTTCCGCCGAAAATCGTGTCGAATCCGCTCCCCCCTTCAATGCTATCATTTCCGGAGCCCCCTTCAATTCTGTCGCGCCCATCTTCCCCATTTAGCGTATCAAAACCAGATCCGCCAATGAGTGTATCTGATCCCCCCCCCCCATTGACAAGGTCATTCCCGCCTTGGCCATTAAGGCCGTCAGCTCCATCACCGCCATCAACAAAATCATTACCAGAGCCAGCTGCAATAAAATCTTCTTCTCTCGTGCCAAATAACGCTTCATTGGCAGAAGAACCGCGTTCAGTTACACCTTGTTGAAAAGCTGTTTCGTCACGATTTGGATCGACAGATCCAAAGGTTGAGGCTGCTGTCGCATTAAATTCAACATTTGCATCCGCAGCCGCATTCGTATCGCCCAGAAATGCGAGTGTTCCGAAATTGTTTGAAAAGTCTTGCGTATTAACAGCGAGAAAATCATTCGCAAGCACGCCGCCCGCCTGTCTGAAGATTTCAAACGCTTCTCTTTGCAATGTTGCTGCCGCTTCACTCCTGGTGAATTGACGCACAAACTCAACCAAATCTGGATCATCCGTAATAGGAACAATATGAGATCCACCTTCATATTGTATCAAATCCAGATCGTAAGCCGTGTTTGGCACGCCAAATAATGGCTCTCCATTAAGAATAGCCGCATGGGCTAGCGTATCAGAACGCAATAACTCAAGGCTAAAATTACGCACACCTTCAAGCTGAGGCAAAGCACCGGCAAACAAGGTTCCATCGCGATAATATTGAATTAATTCATTATTGAAGAACTCAAATTCATTGCTCGTCTCACCGTTTGCAAAAGCTTCACGAGACAGTGCAATAAGGTTCGTAAAGGACAAACCAAACAAATCATCCGTTGTAATATTGGCACCAAAATACCCGGTAATCGCCAATGAATCGAATAAATCATCGACACGTAGACTCGGATCATTTTGTTCTAAAAATAATTCCGCGCCATTGATTACCTCTGTGGTTCGGAAGGCAGAAACGGTTTGTGTGGCCAATACACCATTCACGCGGTCTTCAAATTGCTGTTCGCCGAAAACGTCCCTGAAGATCGATAAAATCTCTGCTGAACGGAAACCGTAATAGACACTTACTGGGAAATCACCAAACTGATCCCCAAAAAGTTCCAAACCTTGTTCATTAGCGAAATGAAATTGATCAAACTCCGCATTCCAAACCTCATTGGAATATTCGATATGAACCTGAAGTCCCGGATCAAGATTGTCTCTGACAAATTCCGCAAATTCACGAACAAATTCATCTGTCGCAAAATGCGGAATGTTAAACCAGGGATCTGCTCCAACTTGATTAGCAAGTGCAACCATCACTTCAAGGGGCACACCACTGGGTGTCGACGGTGGAACAAGGTTTGCTCCATCCCCAATACTAAAGATCAATTCACCAGTAATAGGATCACGCAGTGGTTCACCTGTTTCCGGATCTGTAAACACAGGTGTCACAAAGCCGCGCGGAAGTGTTGCGAGCTCTTCATCTGATATCCCTAAAAATCCAGCAAAATTATGCTCGCGGGCCTGATCAGCAGGGATTCCATAAAAAGCACTATCTATCGTCGCCAAATCATCAAAATCGCGAATATTGGAGTTATTGGTGCCAAACCAATCCATGAACCGAAGAACTCTAAAATCCTCAATTGTCGAGATAAAGTCAGGATTAAAAATAGCACCGGCTTCGTAAAGCCCTTCATTTTCTTCTCTAACAAGCACTAGATCACGTAAATGATTGCCTTCCTCGACGCCGTCAATAACAAGACCGATGGGATTACCGTCATTATTAAACTCCACGACAGCCCGGCCGGGGCGAGATTCGCTCTCAATAATTTCCCCACCAAAAAACTCAAACTCCCCGTCTCCTTCATAAAGGAATATATAACGCCCCCCTAAATTCGCCGCGGCTGGGATACCATTAAAGAGGGAAACTACAGCGGACCCGCCTTCGGGAAAATTTTCGATATAACCATTTTCATCCAAAAAACCATTTTGGAATAACTCGGAAAAATCTAGACTTTGCGCTTGACCATTCTCATCTGTAAAACTTAATGACCAAGCACCATCAAAGTCTTGCAAACCGCCAAGCTGGTTTAAAACATTAATAAACGGTACCTCACTTGAAAAGAATGATACATCTGTAAGGCCAACCGCCAAAGACGGGTCCGTTAAACCAAATGCGCGGTTTGTTTCTACCATTTTTAAAATCCCTAATTACTAATAACCCGTACCCAGAAAGTGAACGATATCACGAAACACGTATCATGAAAGTGATTCTTCACCTACATTGTCGATATTTATACTTTAAATTTAGCCTATTTTAAGGCTAAGTTACCCCAATAAGTTCAATGCTTTAGCTTATTTCCCCCGCTCATTACCTACTTTTGTTAACAAATTGCCGCACGAGTAGCCATAAAATAGAAACTATTCACCCGCGATTAAACACTCATGCTAGGTTTGTTACAAATCCAATCGCCTTGAGAATTTTCCAGTCAAGCGTCTACTAGTAGAGCGCAAAACGCTCTACTAGAGCATTTTCATTTTTTATAGAGTCGCCTGGGATTCCCTTTTTCTTCAAAC
>CAYZLR010000101.1:0-12103 GCA_964479275.1 uncultured Caulobacterales bacterium | reverse complement strand
AAAGTCGTGTTTGCCGAAGCGGCCCGCAGCTTTGGAGCCGGATGTGTAGGGCTTAGGCACATATGTTGTCGCGCCCAGTTTCTCAGTCGCCATTATCTCTGCACCGCTGAAGTAACCGCGATCCGCAAAGACCTTGATATCTCTACGGCCAATGGCAGCTTGGCCTTGTGCCGTCATCTTTGTTAGTTGGACTTTATCAGAAACGATGTTTGTGACCTCATGAGCGACAATCAGGTGATGCTCGGTGTCGACAACCGTCTGCACGTTATAGCCTACCATACCAGCTTTTGTGCTGGTCGCCATGGCGCGGGAGTCTGGGTCGGTCAGAGAGATTTGTTTTTCAGGTGACGTGATAATATCAGCACGAAGGGTTTCTAGCTCTGCCATTTTCTCGCGCATGGCTGATATCTTTTCCTGTAGGTGTTCCGTCTTGGCATCAGCGGCATCACCTTCCTGTAAATCAGTCGCGTCGAGCGCGTGCAGATACTTTTCAATGGACTTTTCTATCTGACCAATACGCCGCGTCAGCTTGCCCTTGGTGAAGTTCTTTTCGCGTGCATTAACGGCTTTGAACTTGGCCCCATCAATGGCGACCATTGTACGCGTAAACAAGCCCAACTCACGACACAACGCGATGAACTGACTGCAAGCCGTTTGTATCGCTAGTCCATTATCTTTTCTAAAATCAGCAATCGTTTTGAAGTCTGGGGCCAGTTTGCCCGTTAGCCACATGAGTTCAACATTGCGGCCCGCTTCACGCTCCAAACGCCTGCTGGATTGGATGCGGTTGAAATAACCGTAAATATAAAGCTTCAACAAAATAGAGGGATGATAGCCCGGACGGCCCGTCGTTTTAGGTCGAACGCGCTCGAAACCCAATGAGAACAAATCCAACGCATCAACATAGGCATCAACGACGCGAACCGTGTTATCTTCCCCGATATATTCCTCCAGACTTTCAGGAAATAAGGTGGTCTGACTGCGGTCTTGGCCTTGGATGAAACGCTTCAAAATATATCTCCGATTCAATCATCAGAAATATATCACAGAACCCTAACGTTTTCACACAGCCACGGGATTAAAGCGACATCAGTATTTCTGCCACAAATGACTGGACTTCCTTTGCAAAGGAAGCGGTAATGTGGTGGGGCCCATGATGAGGGCCTTGTCTCGGTAGTAGTGGTCACGCGGTGTGATCGCAGAGCTACAGGAGACACAATTGAGTAGTTTATCGACTAATATCAAAGCCCCGCGATCGGGTACCAAACAAGCCAAGCTTGTCAGCATGCTATCGCGTAAAAGCGGTGTTACCCTTGCCAAAGCGAGTGAGGCTTTAGGCTGGAAAAAGCATACAACAAGCGCAACGATTACAGGGCTCAAGAAACGCGGCTATCACATCAAACGCGAAGACCGAGACGGTAAGGACGCTATATACCGCATCATATCCTCTGATGAGGATAAGTAATGCCGAGTATTCACGATAAAATTCAGAAACTGGAGACATTGGAACGACCAGAGCTGGTAGCGCGGTGGGTCAAAGCTTATGGCGCTTCGCCCTTTAAGGGAGCGCGCCACGGGACTTTGGTACGAGGCCTAGCCTATCATATACAGTCTCAACGGTTTGGCGAGCTATCGACCAAGACATCAAAGCGGCTTCTAAAGATTGCTCGGACAGGGTTGGTGACAGGCAATGCTTACCGCGAACCTAGCAAACCTAAAACCAAGCTAGGCTCGCAGCTTGTCAGAGAATGGAATGGTAAGAGCTATACCGTCCATGTGACCGATAAGGGTTATGTCATGTCTGGCGTCACCTATAGCTCCTTATCATCAGCAGCCAAGGCTATAACGGGAGCGCATTGGTCAGGACCGCGTTTCTTTGGCGTGAGGCGTTAGCCATGACGTATCGCTGCGCCGTCTATACCCGTAAATCCCACGAGGAAGGCCTTGACCAAGACTTTAACTCTCTGGATGCCCAATATGAGGCTTGCAGTGCCTATATTGCCAGCCAGGCAGGGTTAGGATGGACCTTACGGGATAAGCGCTATGATGATGGCGGTATCTCAGGAGGCCATATAAACCGCCCTGCCCTGCAAGAGCTTATTGGTGATATCAAAGCGGGGTTAGTAGATGTGATAGTCGTCTATAAGGTAGATCGTCTGACGCGTTCCCTGACGGACTTTGCCAAGCTGGTTGATGTGTTTGATGCGCATGATGTGTCATTTGTTTCTGTCACGCAGGCTTTCAATACGACAACGTCAATGGGACGGCTTACATTGAATGTCCTGCTCTCCTTCGCCCAGTTTGAGCGAGAAGTCACAGCGGAGCGCATTCGAGACAAATTTGCCGCCTCAAAAGCTAAAGGCATCTGGATGGGTGGCACATGCCCCATTGGATATCGTCATCAAGATAGAAAACTATATATCCGAGAGGATGAGGCCGCAATCGTCAGAACTCTTTTCCAGCTATATCTGGGCCATAGGAACGTTACCAAGGTCAAAGCTGAAGCTGACAGATTAGGCTTTTTATCAAGGCAGCGAACACAAAGATGCGGAAAGATCGCAGGCGGCAAACCATTATCACGGGGACTCATCTACCGGATACTCAAAAACCCCATCTATATAGGGAAAATACAGCATAAAGATAAGCTCTATGAAGGTCAGCATGAGGCTATTATCGAACTAAATATATGGGACGCCGTCCAAGCCCAGCTCAATAAACATACAAGTAAGAGAAAGGCCTATCATAACAGCAAATCGCCAGCTTTATTATCTGGTCTATTATTTGATGATGCAGGCAACAAACTTGTTACACACAGCACGCGTAATCATGGCAGGACTTATCACTATTATGTCGCGCAAAAGCTTCGAACAGGGGATGAGGATAGTGGCTGGAGGATACCCATAAAGACAATTGATCCCATCCTTATCAATGAACTGAAATCAATATTGTCTTCAAAAGAGGCTCTTTTGGAGCTTTTAGGTATTCAAACACCATCGGCACATTTACTTCAAACCCTAGTAAACCAAGGACAAGAACTAAGCATCACGATAAAAGGTGCCGATCATCAATATCTAAAGGACTTACTCAATAAACTGATCGACAAGATTATACTCACGCCCAATTGTCTAAATATAACCTTTAAACCGCAGGGGTTAGCAAAGCACTTTGATATCGAGCTTCCTGAAAAGTCCAATATCACAATCTCAAAACCCATGACAATCCGGCGGCGAGGTCAGGAGATGAAGATGGTAATCGGCGGCCTAGAAAGCAAACCATCCAATCCTGATAATGCTCTTATTAAACTCATCGCAAAAGCTCATCTCTTAAAGGCAGAGTTAGAAGATGGGACAATTGACTCAATCAAGACCTTCGCTGCCAAACACAAAATCGATCACGGGGATGCCAAGAACCTTATCCCGCTATCCTATCTCGCGCCCAGCATAGTAGAGGACATCCTTTCCGGACATCAGCCAACCGACCTTACGGCGCGGCGCCTGAAGTATCTTTCCAACTTACCGACAGGTTGGGCAGATCAGCGTCAGTTCCTGGGCTTTAACTAGCATCACCCAAAAATCTAAGCGGTCTCGAAAATTACGAGTAGAGACTAATGGTCAAAATAGGCCCCATTGGCGATGAAATAACGTCTCTTCCCATCTACAATACATCTCACATTCCGCTAAGCTAGGGAAACTACGGCACTAATTTGAGAGAGATAAAACAGTCCTGTTTAGGTCGGACTGTTTGGTGGAGCCAAGGGCCACCATACTACCGTTTCTCAAAAACCCTATACGTTCAATATAACCATACAAAACAATAATATATAATATATCTTATCCCCTACTATTCCCTAGCGTTCGCCCCTTTCATACTTTAAAGGTATGAATAAGGGTATGAACAGCTAAGGCGAGGTAGATGGCTAGATTGCGGAATAAGTTGAATGTTGCGACGGTAAAGAACGCCAAAACCACGGGGCGTTATGGCGATGGTGGTGGACTTTACCTTCACGTTGGCAAAACAGGCACACAATCATGGGTATTTGTCTGGAAGCGCAATAAGGTGAAAAGAGAGATGGGCTTAGGCTCGGCGCTGGACATATCGCTCAAGCAGGCCCGCGAGAAAGCCGCACGATGCCGCCAATACTTAGAGCAAGATAAAGACCCAATAGTTGAACGCGACAAATCCAGCGAGCCGACATTTTTGGATTGCGCTACGCAATACATCTCCGACCATGAAAAACAGTGGAAGAATGAGAAGCATATCTATCAGTGGAAGCATACGCTGACAGTTTACGCCAAGCCATTACATCACTTACGCGTCTCGCAAATCACAACACCCGATGTGCTAAAGGTATTGAAACCGATTTGGCTAGAAAAGCATGAAACCGCATTGCGGCTCAGAAGTCGCATCGAGGCCGTGTTGGACTATGCCACCGCAATGCACTGGCGCGAGGGCATAAACCCTGCGATTTGGCGCGGTAATCTAAAGAGCCTTTTACCGACAATAAGCAAAGCTAAGCGCGTCGTGCATCACAAAGCGATGGATATGGATGCCATGCCCGCCTTTATGAAAGAGCTAAGGGCACGCGAAGCGACGGCCGCACGCCTTGTAGAGTTTGTCATTCTCACGGCTTGCCGCTCTATCGAAGCGAGAGAAGCCCGCTGGAGTGAAGTGGATTTGGATAAAGGTATTTGGACAATACCCAAAGAGCGCATGAAAGCAGGACGGGAGCATATTGTTCCGTTATCCAAACGAGCGATGGAAATTCTCGTGCCGCTTTATGAGTTACGCAAAGGTGACTTCATTTTTGTTCACCCTGACAAACTGACAACATTTTCCGTAAATGCTCCGCGTGCTTTGCTAAAGCGGATGGGTAAAGATGAAACGCTCCACGGTTTTCGCGCGACTTTCAAATCATGGGCGACTGATAAAACAATGACCCAGCGCGAAGTTGTAGAGATGGCGCTGGCCCATAAAGTCGGGAACGAAGTTGAAGCCAGCTATTTGCGAACCAGCGCGATTGAGAAACGTCGGGAATTGATGGAGAGATGGAGCGATTATTGCACCGCTAAGGGAAGTGGTGATGTGGTACGCCTTCATGGATAGCCAAGAAATTACGTTTAAGCACTTCAAAATTGCCAACCTAATTTACGTTAATTGGGTAAATGAACGCGACCCCAATACAGAGTTTAATAAGGACATGAAAGCGTCTGCCGAACGAGGTAGAATAATAGGACAGGCCGCCAGAAAAAAGCTTAAAGAAGAGAAAGAGCGCTATCATAAAACACTGAAAACTTATGCGGCTAAGCAAACTGGCTCACGCGTGACGGAGGTACTTCCTCTCGATATATATAACCCGCTGATTAGCCCTAGCTTGTCGCACGCTGACCACCCCTTACGACAAGCAGAAGAGCGCTATCTACTAGTAAAGTATAATATCAAAGACACTGGGAACTCTATTCAAAATTGGGCTTTAATTGGCATGGCCCTAGCTGAAGTAGGGGGCGAATCCCCAATCAAAGTTTTATTTCCAGAACCGAAAGAAAAGCGGGGCCGTCGCAAATCTAGCTTAAGCATAGATTACCAACGCGCCGTATGGAAACTGTTTTTAGAAGACGCTGAAGTCACAATCATAAAACCAGATAAAGAAGAGTATAGCTACTCAGGGTCGAATCTTTTTACACTAAATGAATTATTAGACGTCTTTTTATATGAACTCGAAGCACCCATAATGGAAGGCACCCTTGATGCTTTTCAGGATATAAACCGCAAACTTAAGCTTAAAGGCGTTTCTAGAGACACTCTCATAACATCATTTAGTCGAGGTGAAAAAGAACGTAGAGATAGGTGGGAATCTTAGCTACTGAACCCATCAAACTATGCCGCTTTAATCCTCCAAGACAAGCGCAACGCGCTTAAGGCTCCCATCGCCAATTCTATAGAATCCGCGATAAGCATATTTTGTGCAAGTCGCCTTATGGTATTCGTCGCCAAGGCGAATCGTAGACAGGTCAAGCGGTTCTCCGTTTTCCATTTCTTCTTCGAACTCTTCATCAGTTTGAGGGGAGTAGTCCTCTTCGTGTTCTTCAAAGCCGAGATAGAGGATTGTAGCTTTCAGAATAACGCTCTCTTCACCACCTTCACGGGTTGCAGCCTCTTCTATTTCGGATGCGCTTACTCGGGATAGCCTTAGAGCAGTTTCTTTTAAATCAACAAATCTTTTTAAGTCTTCGTTTAGAAGGTTCGCAAACAGTTTATCATCAAGTGTTGGCTTCTCAATTTTCATATTATTTTTTAATAACAATTGCGTTTTCTTAATTTCTTTTTTGGCTAAATAAAATTGCTCTTTCCAAGAGGAATTTTGCCTAAGCAAAAAATCAAGCCGCTCATCAAAATCAAAAGGTACGGGCTTGGAAAGGGTTATATTTTTAACTTCAAGCTCTGTAAGGTCTTTGTCGATAAGGGCTTCATAGCAAGCCCCACGGAAGGCGGCCTGTGTCATCTCAGCATCGCTTTTACATGCGGCCAGAGTGAGAAGTGGCACAAGCACAACAAGAGCTCTCAAATCGATGATAAGGCGCCTTATGATTATTTCAAAGCCCTTCGCGTCTAGTTTTTTGCTCGCCATGCTGCTCCTCAGGCCATATGTTAATTCGCTGACTTTATAGGTGAAGTATATTGGATTGCAAGCGCATGCCGAGTCACCCCTGTATAGAACAATGAGTCACATTGATTGGTGCCAGTACTTAGCGAAAAAAACATCTTTTTTATGCTCAGTGACAATCCAAAATTCATATGAATATTGGGGGACGCGATGGGACTCCCCTGACCGCGTGCTGGCCGTGAAGCCCAGCGCTGGAACTCCAGCCCAGAAATATGACAAAAATAATCACAGTAACCATACCGCAAGCCTGCAAAATAACTGGCTTAGGCCGTTCAACAATTTACCGCCTTTTTGAAAGCGGAAAGCTCCAACGCCTTAAGTCTGGCTCGCGCACTCTTATTAAGGTGGACGATTTGGAAAGCTATATCGAAAGCCTAGCAACGCCACCTGAATAGGCGGCGGCGATGAAGCGCAATTATGACCCGCGCAAGGTCAAACGCTATCGTAGCTATACCGTCCAAGAGCTTGCAGAGCTTTATGAAGTTGGCCCTAATACCGTTAGGCAATGGATAAAGAAGCACGGCTTACCCGTAATAGAAGGCACTTACCCAACGCTAATTCACTGGGAAGCTTTTCGGAATTGGATGATAGCTTGGCAGGCCGCACGAAAATGGACTTGCGCCCCTGATGAGATGTCATGCCTTAAATGCCAAGGCGGGCGGCGAATTAAGGCAGGCACGTTTCGAGTGACCCAAACTAATCAAGCGTCGTTTATGCTTCATGGCGATTGCGAGACGTGCGGAAAGCCTATCAAACGTGCAACATCACGGGCCAAGCTGGAAGTTAAGAGGGCAGTTTTCGGAGGGAATGCCCCACCGCATTACGCCCCGCCAAATGCACATAATAGCAATCCCAACGCCCCCCGTAATCCATCACTCTAAATAGGACGAAATATATGACCAAAGTGAATCCGAAAAATGAGAGCCATAAGCATGATTGGCTAAAAGAGCTGGAACGGGATGATTCAACGTCGACGATTGACCATAAGATGGCAGCTCTGGCCCTCTTTGAAGAGGCAACCGATTACATCGACTTTGACAAAATAACGGAGGAGATAGCCGACAAATTTACCGCTTATGTTGTGAGAAAGCCCACGCGAAGCCGAACCAAAACCGCAACCGTCAACAGTGTAAAAGGCTTCTTTCAGTGGATGGTCATGGATGAACGGATAAAGGGCAAGTTAGCTCGCAAGCCGATAAACGCCCTTCGCCTCAAGCGTAAAGACCGAACAGCATCAAGCGCACGTAAAACAAGACCGATTGCCACCATCGCCCAGATAGAGGCAGCAATAAAGGTTATGCCTAAAACCACCGCCATAGAGCGCCGTAATCGAGCGCTGATAGCCTTTACGCTAGTAAGCGGCGCACGGGATGGAGCGATAATATCAATGCGAGTGAGGCATTTAGACCTTATCAACAAGCAAGTTCATCAAGACCCAAATGAGGTGGACACCAAAGCGAGCAAACAAATCAACACATGGTTTTTTCCCGTTGGTGAATTTTTCATGCAAGAGGTGGCAGATTATCTGGCCTATTTAAAAACAGAACAAAGCTTCACGACGAATGATTATCTCTTCACATCCAGCGCCTTAGGGCATGATGAGAATGACCAATTTTGTAGAGTTGGTATAACTAAAGAGCGTTGGGTCAAAACTCAGCCTATGCGTGACATATTCCGAGCAGCCTTCAATGCAGTGGATTTGCCCTATTTCAATCCACATAGCTTTAGAAAACCGCTTATGGCGCTTGCCTATGAGATGGAATTGAGCGGCGAAGAGCTTAAGGCTTGGAGCCAAAACTTGGGGCACGAAAAACTGGACACTAGCGTTAATAACTATGGCCCCGTCTCGCTCGATAGGCAGCGGATGCGGATGCTGGCAATGCACGACAAACCAGCCAAAGCTGATAAGGACCGCGCGGCTTTGATTGCCGATGTATTGACGGCTATGGACGCTCGCGAGAATAAAACTAGGAAGATACTATATGGACGCTCGCGAGAATAAAACTAGGAAGATACTATAACGACACATCTCTTCTGCCAATTTTCCGAAATATCCGTAGACAAGAACTACACCCTTGCGTAGCAATGGGCTTGGAGGGATTATGCGTTTAACTTGGAATGAGATTCGCGTTCGAGCCAAGTCTTTTGCTGAAAAGTGGAAAGATGCCGAGAACGAGAACAGCGATACGCAAACTTTCTATAATCAATTTTTCGAGGTCTTTGGCCTCAGGCGCGAGAGCGTTGGTGTCTATGAGGAGCGCGTCAAAAACATCAAAGGTAATACAGGCTTTATCGACCTGTTCTGGCCGGGAACTTTAATCGTAGAACAAAAGAGCGCTGGCCGTGATTTGGTCAAAGCCGAGAAGCAAGCTTTTGATTATATCTTACAAATTAAGGAACGTGACCGCCCGCGTTATGTTCTTGTCAGCGACTTCAAAGTCTTTCAGCTCCGTGACCTTGCCACACGCGAAACACTAGAATTTGCACTCGAAGACTTGCACGAACATGTGCAGAAATTTGGCTTTATGATTGGCGTAGAGCGCCGCGAATTTAAAGACCAAGACCCTGTAAATATCAAAGCCTCAGAGCTTGTCGGCAAACTGCATGACGCGCTGAAAGAAAACGGTTTTGAAGATCGTGACCTTGAAGTCTTTTTGGTGCAAATCGTCTTTTGCCTCTTTGCCGATGACACAGGCGTCTTCCAGCCAAAGGATTTGTTTCTGCGCTTCCTAGAAGACCGCACAAGCGAAGATGGCTCTGATTTGGGACCTAAGCTAGCACAGCTCTTCCAAACGCTCGACACGCATGAGAACAAGCGCAGCAAGAACCTTGATGAAGACTTGGCAGCATTCCCCTATATTAACGGACGGCTGTTTGAGCGACATACACGTATTCCGTCTTTTGATTCCGATATGCGCGAAAAGCTGATTGAGGCGTCTCGCTTTGATTGGTCACCTATATCGCCTGCTATATTTGGCGCACTTTTCCAAAGCGTCATGGACAGTAAAGAGCGCCGCAAAAAAGGTGCGCACTATACGACTGAGAAGAATATCCTAAAGGTAATAGGCCCGCTCTTTATGGACGGGTTGCGCGAGGACTTAGAAAAAGCGAAAGGCTTGAAACGCGGTAAAACACAAGCGTTGGACGCATTGCAATCCAAACTCTCGAAGCTAACATTCTTTGACCCAGCTTGCGGTTGCGGCAATTTTTTAATTATTGCCTATCGTGAATTACGGAGACTCGAAATTGATATTATGAAATCTCGTTCATCGCAGCGTGTTTTATTTGATGCTGCGAACCTTTCAATAGTTGATGTAGACCAATTTTATGGCATAGAGCTTGAAGAATTTCCTGCCCGCATAGCAGAGACCGCAATGTGGATGATGGACCATATAATGAACAATGAGCTAACTCTTGCGTTAGCAGATAAAGATATTCTCTATTCCCGCATCCCGCTCGATAAGGCGGCAAATATTGTTCATGACGATGCGTTAGAATTGAATTGGCAAACTGTGTTGCCTGCTCAGGATTGTTCTTATGTATTTGGCAATCCCCCGTTTATTGGTGCGAAGTACCAAAGCCCTAAACAAAGACAACAAGTGCGTGATTTGGCAGCGTTGGGTAAATCAGGCGGTACATTGGATTATGTCTGTGCGTGGTTTATTAAGGCTGGAGCCTATATCAATGAAGGTGGAGTTGACCCTTCTCATATTGCTTTCGTATCAACAAATTCAATTACACAAGGCGAGCAAGTTGCACAACTCTGGCCCATACTCTTCCAGCGCTTCCAGTTAGAAATTAGCTTCGCCCACCGCACCTTCGAATGGGGAAGTGACGCAAAAGGCAAAGCCCATGTGCATTGCGTGATTATCGGCCTATCCCACCGCGTCAATCAACCAGAATGGAAACGGCTGTTTAGCTATGACAACGTAAAAGGTGAGTCAGAAGAATCTAAGTCAAAATTTTTATCTCCATATCTGTTTGATGCTAGTGGCTTAAAGAGTAGTCACACTGTTGTTTATTCCAGTGCTGAAAAACCGAAAAACTATAATCCCATAAAATTTGGAAACATGCCAAATGACGGAGGACATTTAATTCTTAGTATAGAGGAGCGAGCTGCTCTTATTGATGAGTTTCCTGCGTCTAAGCCTATAATTCGCAGACTTGTCGGAGCTAAGGACTTTCTACACGGAAAACTCAGGTATTGCCTTTGGCTCAATGATGTATCGCCAACAACATTTAATGGTTCAAAAACAATTATGAACCGAATTGGCGAATGTAAAAAGTACAGGAAAAACAGCACAAGGAAAGCCACCAACAAACTAGCTGATTATCCAAGTTTGTTTGGTGAAATTAGACAGAAGTCAGACCGCTTCCTCATAATTCCACGCCATACTTCAGAGAAGCGTGATTATATCCCTTTTGCTTATTTCAAAGATGGGGAAATAGCGCACGATAGCTGTTCTTTTATTGACGATGCGAGCTTAGAACTGTTCTCGATAATGAACTCAAAGATGCATGTGTCTTGGCTTAAGTATATAGGAGGAAGAATCAAAAGTGATTATCGCTATTCTAACAAACTGGTTTTCAATCCATTTCCTTGGCCAGTTTTGAATACTGAAAGTGCTTCACAGCTAGCAAAGACTGGACAGGCTATCTTAGACGCGCGCGAAGCTCATTCCGAAATGACGTTAGCTGATTTTTATGATTCGGATGGGATGCCACCTAATCTGCGCAAAGCCCACATCAATAATGATAAGGCAGTGGATAAACTTTACCGTAAGAAACCGTTTGAGAGTGAGCGCGAGCGCGTGGAGCACCTCTTCATGCTATATGAACAACTCCAAGCTCCTGCACTCGCCGCGATGAAACCCAAACCGCGAAAACGCAAATCCCGCACCATCAAAACGAGTTAGGTAATGGTAGAAACGATAGAAGGTTTATTTCTGATGCTTTGGTGCCTTTTCTGGGCGTTCATACAGCTTACTACCGTTGGTTTCTTATGTTCAGAATGGCGAGAAAAGGTATCTAAAAAGTCTGAGCCTATCTTTCTTCTACTAGCAGCTTTGTTCTACTTGTTTTCTGTGTATCTCATGAAAGATTGGCTATGGGAATCGATAGAGCCACGTATGATTAAATTTCCTCTTAGATTCTGGGTTGTTTTTGGGTGGGCGATGATTTTGGTTTTTGTCGATGATTATTTCCGTGAACAAAGAGGGCTAGAACGACACTTTGACTTGGATTAAGCCCCCCCTTGAAACCCCTCCGTCTCAACATTAGACGGCAGGGCTAGTCGACAAATAAGCCGATTTTTAAACGCAAGATATGAATGAAGGTATGAACGCCAATAGGTTAAGCCTATTTATTCATTATATTACAATATCTTAGAGAGTAATTTTGGTGGAGCCAAGGGGAGTCGAACCCCTGACCTCTTCGCTGCCA
>CAYZLR010000100.1:0-12344 GCA_964479275.1 uncultured Caulobacterales bacterium | reverse complement strand
AGGGGAATAATATGGTTACATAAAAACTGGCTGCGCTATCGGGGTTTCGTCAAGTAGACATATAAAAACGGGCCTTGCGGGCCCGTTTTGAAGGTTTCAAGAGAGTTCTTTGCATTAAGCACATGCATAGAGGCTCAGAATATGAGCTCAAAAGCGCTCATTGAATAAGATTGTCTGACGAATAAATCATCACACTTATTATCAAAATGATCTAATAATACTCAACAACGTAAGTACTGCCCTTCTTGATGTAAGGATAGTTAAAGCTGTCATAGCACAAGATCGCTTCCAAGAGGGCTTTACGGCCTTTATGATATCCTACTTTTTCAACCGGATAACATTCCTTGGAATACCGATAATTCGAGCGTCCATATGTGGAGATTCGTGAAAACCCGAGCGGATCAAAACCTAAAAAGTAATGAAATACAGAGTGATCGGAACAAAAATATCCGTGTCCACCGCGGTGGCTTGATCTCAAACCATGACCATATCGCACGCCGGTAAAGGGAAGAATAGCAAATCCTGATCTATGGAATCCGCTATATCCCGTGTGCCGGAAACCACGGTTATGATGAAGACGTTTACTTCTGCGATGACTGCGACGCACACCATTTTTATGAGCCCGGCGACTATTTCGGAAACCACGATCGCTACGATGCCCATTGCCGCGCACCCCGTGACCATTTCTACGGCGATGCGAGGCCCCACGATTGCCTCGACGACGATTGTCAGAACGAACACCATCACCGCGACGGTTTGCGCGTCCATCAATAGCGCGATTGCGACGGCGATTATTTTGACCGCGCTGACCACGACGCCCATTATTATCTACCCGCCGATCGCGATTACGTGGAGCCACACCTTGTTGTCCACGGTTACCATTTCGTGCCCGTTGCCCGCGGTTGTTTTGACCTCTGTTTTGAGGCCGTGCAGATTGTCCTCGATTAGGATTTCGGTCCGCTTTAGGGCGTCGCTTAGCATTTTGACCGCGATATGCATTCCCCCGGTTTTGTGCGCGGTTAGGATTGCGACGACGCTCGCTTGCTTTCCCTTTGTCACGATTAGATCTCTTCTGAGCCGTGCCGCGATTATTATTGCGATTGCCGCGATTGGCTCTACTGCGCTGGCCGCGCTGAGCTGCTCTCTGACTTCGGGTTCGATTGTTTGCACGGCCACGGCGATCATTGCCGCGTTGTTGAAAATTCGCTTGAACCCGTAACGAATCCCATGATTGGAAGCTAGTGATGTCGGATTGATGCCCCCCTTCTGAACCGTGAGAGTGAGCTGAGTGATCAACCATATTGTGCGCTGCATTGATGGACTGGTCGCTGAGTAAGTTCGTTATCTTTTCTTTAGCAGAAGCATTGGCAGCAAAGACCAAACATAAGAGCACACTCAAACTCGCGTAAAAGCTAAGATGAATGATCTCAGTAAACGGTCTGCAATTAATCTGATCGGATGCATTAGACTTAAGGCTTAATGGCCGAACTAAAGATGTACGAGTTATGGATGAAATCGAAAAATCGGACATTTTTAACGTCTCCTTTTTACAACTAATGCGTGCTTAAGGGCGAACACACATAATCATATGATGTTTCTATTCCATCCAAACCTCTCCACGAGGTGATGCATAGAAATCATTACCACACATGCCGAAAACATAACATTTGCTCTCTTTATAATACGGCACAAACGCTTCCTCTACTCTCACTGGCTACAACCGCCGGTGGCGTTATTGCAGTCAAGCAGAATCCATACGTTAACCATATGGTAATAAACTATTTGGTCGAATTGTGGCGATGAACCCTAAATTACGCCAAATTAGCGAAAAAAACCGGTCGCTTTCTCAGAAAAAGCATCTTTTTCGCCAAAATCAGGACTTAAATCGGCGCAGCTAAGAATATCATCACGCGCTTCAATTTTGAGCATGCCATGAACCTGATCGTTTTCAGGCAAGCTCTTTTGCATCAAAATAATACCGCGCACCTTAGGGCCAACAAAATTTACACGCATTTTATCATAACAATAAAGCTCGCCGTCACGTACTTCGTCAAAAGAACGATTAGTGGTCCCGCTTCCCTTTTCAAAGGTGATGAAATCTCCCTGTAAAGGGCTGGAAAGATCGTTACTCGCATATTTGTGATCACCTTCTTGATTAGCATTCGTCAATAAAGTGGCTTCCTTTTTCAAACCAGCCAGAGAAGAATTCCCAATCATTGAGGTCGTTAACGAAGGTAGCTTTCCATGAAAAGCGAAAATTAGTCTGTCCGGATTAATCGTATCGTGCGCCAAGGCGATGGCGCTAATTTTCGTTGTGTTGCCATTGTGTGCAGCATCCGTATACCAAGCACCTTGCGCTGTTCCCTTCAAATCAATTAACGCAGTCCGACATGCATTCTCTCCTTTAGCCCGGCGTATGCCCCAAGAATCTCCCAGTTTTGACGACCAGGCTTTGCGATCGGGCGGTGATAAATAATCGAGTGCACACCTGGCCTTGGAATGATCCGGTGTGATTATTTTCATCAAGGAAGCCGGGACGTTAAAAATTTCGGCCCGCACATAGGGGTTTCTTCGATAGCGTTCAGGCCGTGCCATCTCTAAGGACTCGGCATTTTCATCATGCAAAGTGACGTTAAACCCATCCCCATTACCAATGGCCTTACCAGCCTCAATTTTTAAGGAGACTTCTTTTGCTAAATGCTCCGGCCCCCCAATCTCATGGAACGAGGCGACTCCCCCCGCTCGCTCTATTAATACCGGAGATAAGCTATCCAATCTTTCATAAGCCACTTGTATTCCCTCACAGGGAATAAAATGCACCGTCCAGGAAGGCTTGAATTTTGAGCCTTCACCTTGTTTAATCAAATGGCGTTCAATAGCGACGATATCAGCATTTGCTGGCATCTTGACCGAGGTCGAGCGTCGCTGGAATGGGCTACCATCATTTTTCGTATTGATCCGAATATAGGGGGCAGGAAGAATCTCCCCTGGTGCCGTCACGCCGCCTAATGGCGATATGCTTAAGACGTTTTCAAAATCTGTAAAATCGGTCGTGAGGACATCTCCTCTTAATCGGCAGGGCCGCTCAACATGACCGCCGCCAAGGGGGGTATTGTTAGCGATTTTTTTTACCGCATTAGACCCAGCAAGAGGATTATAAATGATTACGCCTAGAACAACAGCTGTGAACAAACCGGCCCCTAAACGCGTAACATCTGATTTCAGATTCGCCACGCCACGCGTAGTCCCGTCTTCGCCGCCATACTCTTCCCTTTGTGTATTGTGAGGGTGATCAAAGCGCTTACGAAACTCATTAGAGTGCAGTGAAAAATTTGGTGTAAAACTTTCTGGCACCGGCGGAATATTGTGGTTGTTAGTGGCCCTGTTATTATTTTCGTCAGCGGTTTTCTTGCCAACCACCTTGAGCTCAGAAATTTTTCTACGAAGAAAATTCATTGACGAAGAACCTGTTAATTTTCGGCTCCATATATGTTGAAAGCCAGAACTGTTACGCCCAGAATTTTTACCCATGATACCAAATTGCCCCGATCACTTTCACCTCAAAGCAGATTGCCCTTGCATGCTTCCCCCCTTAACTTGCAAGCGCTCAAACTGCAGAGGCCAACCCAAATTCACACCCATCCATACTCAAAAATCATGCCTATTTAACGATATTATATCACATACTAACACTTTTTTGAAAGAGAGTCTTCCATCTAAGTGAGGTGTTAGAATTTATCGATGTTAAAAATACGAATTGATGAGATATTTTCTCGACAGACATCAAAAAGACTATGCTATAAGCAGGATCAGGATAAGGGTCAGGATATTTTTTGGAGGGCGCATGCGCTGGAATAATCGACGTCGGAGTGACAATGTTGAATTTCGCAAAGGGGCTGCTGGTGCAGGCCTTGGCGGGGCTGCCTTTTTGATTTTGCGGTTCGTACTCGGTCGCTTCGGAATTAGAGGCATTATAATGCTGGCTGCAGGGGCCTTTCTCTTGGACCGTGCGGGTATTGTTTCCATTGCATCTCTTATGGGCGGCGCTGGCGGCGGAGAAATAACGCGCGAGGCCACAACACAAGAAGGAGATTTCGTCAAAGCAGTCGTAGGTTCCACCGAAGATGTTTGGAATAAACTCTTTGCTGAAAATGGACAAAAATACCCAGCCCCAGCCGTCATTGTCTTTGAAAAAGCCACCACATCCGGCTGCGGTCAGGCGTCAGCAGCATCAGGTCCATTTTATTGCCCTGCAGATAAGAAGGTGTATTTTGATCTTGCCTTTTTTGATGAACTTGCAAAACGCTTTGGTGCACCGGGCGATTTTGCCCAAGCCTATGTAATAGCCCATGAAGTGGGACATCATATTCAAACGATTACCGGAATATCATCTCAAGTGCGCTCTGCTCAGCAACGGGTGAGCCAAGGTGAACAAAACGCCTTGCAAGTGCGTATGGAGTTACAGGCCGATTGCTATGCCGGGCTGTGGGCCCATCATGCAGATCGCAATGCGCAATTTGGGCCGTTACTTGAAAGTGGTGATGTTGAAGAAGCCATGGCCGCAGCCACGGCAATTGGCGATGACACCCTTCAACGCAATGCGGGACGCCGAGTGAATCAAGAAAGCTTTACCCATGGTAGCTCGCAACAACGTGTAAAATGGTTTCGCATCGGTTTACAGACTGGCCAGGTGCAAGCTTGTGATACGTTTGCAACGCAGAATCTTTAACGGCAATCTATTTGATACTTCCCCCTTTTGTGCTCTGGTATCTAAGATTACAGAAATTCTTCAAGATCAAGATTTACCCATGATGCGCATCCCATCATAGGCAGGGACTACGTTTGCAGGAAGTTTCGCTTTCAATGTCTGATAATCCATGGATACATGCAGGTTTGTTAATATTGCCCGATTGGGTTTTAAGCGCTCAATCCATTCCAGGGTCAAATCAAGATGGGCGTGAGAGCCGTGTTTCTTTTCCTGTAATGCATCTACGATCCATGTATCCAGTCCCTTCAAAGCATCAAAACTGTCTTTTGGAAATCCGACAACATCACTTGAATAAGCGATATCTCCAAATCGAAAACCGAGAGAATTAACCGATCCATGATATTGAAGAAATGATTTAACTAGAATTTCCCCCGCAGGTCCTGAGACGCAAAAGCTATCGCTCACATCATTAATGACTTGATGACCAAGTATAGCGGGATATGGGCTGCCCTGTTGCTGTTCAAAACAATAATGGAAACGCTTCAACAATGAACCTGCCGTGGTTTTTTCAATCCAAACAGGTACGCGCTTTCGATTATTAATCGCCATAGCCCGCAAATCGTCAATTCCATTGCTTTGATCCGCATGATCATGCGTATAAACCACACCATCAAGGTGCGTACAGCCTGCATTTATTAGCTGGACGCGCATATCCGGAGACGTATCAACAAGAATAGTCGTTACATGATTAACATCGAAACCATATTCAGGATGCGCCTTTTCAATCAATAAAGAGCAACGACTTCTTCGATTTAAAGGGTCTTGTGGATCACATTGCCCCCAATCTCCTTTACCATCGATGCCTCCAGGTCGCGGCACGCCGCCAGAGGACCCACATCCCAAAATTGTCGCCCGCAGGAGGTTAGCACTATTCGTCATGATACGATCCGCTTATGATGATCAGTATCCAATTTAATTTTAGAAAATAATCGAAAGAAATTATCTGTGGTTACTTTAGCGACTTCATCAAATTCAACCTCTTTGATCTCTGCAAGCTTAGTCGCGACATAGGGCAGATATGACGGTTCATTTCTTCTCCCTCTCATCGGGACTGGCGCCAGAAACGGGCAATCAGTTTCAATGATAATGCGCTCTAATGGCGCAATCTTAACGATGTCGCGAACCTCTTGGGCGTTTTTAAAGGTGATGATGCCGGAAAAAGAAATAAAACCGCCCATTTCCAAGGCAAGGCGAGCAAGTTTTTCCCCACTCGTATAACAATGAAGCAACGGAACAAAAGCTTTTTTCGCATAATGTTTTTCAAGCAATTGGATCATTAAGTCATCTGCATCACGGGTATGTATAATTAACGGCAATCCCGTTTCCTGAGCTGCAATAATATGCTCGGAAAAAACTCTGGATTGAATATCTCGATCTGAATATTCATAATAAAAATCGAGACCACATTCGCCTATCCCAACAACTTTAGGATCCACTGAAAGATCTGTGAGCGTATCCGCTTTTAAATCTTTGTCGTCTTTTGCATAATGAGGGTGCACCCCTAATGAACGCCAGATAAAGTCATATTGATTGGCAATTTTTTCGATTGCGGGCGATGACGATAATTGATCAGATATCGTCAGCATAAAATCCACACCATTTTTTCGGGCACGTTCAATGATGCCTTGAACTTCGCCTTCCTCATATTGATCAGAATGCAAATTAACATGGCTATCTACTAATTTTACAGATGTCATGATGCGCCCCGACGAAAAATTTGCGTTAGATCATATCCCATAGCTTCAATTAAACTCCCGCGTTCAAGGTTAAGCCCCTCTCCTTTTGCGCATAATTGCGATAAGCCCTCAAAGGCCTCTATCAGTGAGCGAACCTTTATCGTATTATGTATCGAATTAACGCCATCATTGTTGAGCGCCAAAGTTCTAGCCTCAATTGAAAGGCTTGCTAACAAATGATCCTTGAATATAGACCACCGCGTCTCACTTCCTTTACCGCTAAAGCGTGCCGCCAGCGCTGAAAACTCAGCGCCTTCTTTGGCAAGGGCAATAAATTTTTCAGCATCAGCAAGTGCCGTCAAGCCATCCAAAGCAATCAACTTCAATCCATAACCAGGCGCACCCTGAGCCGCTCTGACCGCTAATTTTGCTTCATCCTCAGTGCGATTGGCTTCCCTCTTCAAGAATTGTAAAACTTGCTCATCTGGCACTGGCCGCAAATTTATCATCCGGCATCGTGATCTGATTGTTGCCAACAATTTCCCAGGCGTGTGGGCCAAGAGTAAAAGCAAGGTATTTTGCGGCGGTTCCTCAAGTACTTTCAATAATGCATTTGCCCCGTTTCGGTTCATATCATTTGCATTATCAATAATCGCAATTCGCGCACCACCGTTTGAGGCTGTATGTGTTAAAAATCTCGATAATTTTCTAATCGTTTCAACCGGGATTTCATTTTCATAACGCCCCTTTTTATCATCCCATTCTCGCCGTGCGATAAAAACATCCGGATGCGCCATGGAAGAAATTTGCCGAAACACAAGGGATTGGGGATCCATTTGTAGCGTTCTATCATCTACTAATTGCTTAGGATCGAGCGCCGCTCTCATAATTCTCGCTACAAGACTGGCTTTGCCGACTCCCGGCGCACCGCTAATAATCCAACCATGGTGTAGTGAATTATTTTGAATTTGCTGACGCAGCTCGCGCTCAATCCCTTCGTGGCCTACAAGGTTTGCTCTTGCATAAGGAGACAGCAATCCGTCTTCAGACAATGTAATGTCAATTACATCCTTATCCGCCATATTAATAAACCTTATCTTTGGTTAATTCAAAATTTTTAATTAAACTTTGATAGATTTTATCATGGGCCGATTCAATACTGCCACTGGTATCGATCTCAATACAACGATCTGGATTATTCTTAACAATCTCTCGGTATGCTTCATGTACCCGGGCATGAAAATCCAAACCCTTTTTTTCAAACCGATCTTCCGCTATTTCAACGCCACGCGCGCGCGCGCGCGCCAGACCTTCATCACTTGAAAGAAAAAGAACAAATGTAATGTCTGGTTTTGTATCGCCAATCACCAATCTATGCAGATCAATTATTTTTGGGGCGCCAAGTTCACCGGCTATCCCTTGATAGGCCATACTCGAATCGGCAAAACGATCACAAATCACCACCTCGCCTCGTCGTAGGGCTGGTAAAATCGTTTTTTCCAAATGATCATTTCGCGATGCAATCATCAATAATGCTTCCGTCATTGAAGACCATCGCCCCGGTTCTCCGTCGACCAATAAACGTCTGATTTGTTCCGCGCCTTCGGAACCACCTGGCTCTCTTGTCATGAGAGCAGGAATATTTTCCTCACATAGCCTTGCATAAAGGTTTTTGATTTGCGTTGATTTACCAACCCCATCGCCCCCCTCAAAACTAATAAACAAGCCAGGCCATTTTTTGGTTATGGCCTCATTGTGTTTTGTAGACTGCTTATTTTTTTGTATGAAAAAGGGAGATATTTTTGTCATTTCATCATCGATTTTAGAGTGAGGTTTTCTTAAGCCTGATATCATCAAGATCAGTGATCTTATTTTACTTCCTCTTCAGGGGCAGGTTTTAGCAAAATTTTCTGAGCTGCGAGGCCAATTTTACCTAGCCAACCGATTTCATTTACAGCTTCACTCGCAAACAGGGGGTAGTCGCGAGCTGATCTTCCCAGCACCTGAACACGCAAATATCCAACTTGTTGGTTTTCCAAAATAGGCGCGCTAATAGGCCCCTCATATACAGCTGTCGCTTGCACTGAGTCGATCAATTTATGATGCATAATAAAGTCGACGGCTTCACCAATCACCAAGGGAACTTGTTTTTTTGAGCCTTTAAAAACATCAGCCATAATGATTTCATCACCGGGGCGGAAAAAAATATGCTGTTCAAAATCATCAAATGCAATGCCCATCATGCGGCGCGCTTCACGAATTCTGTCTCCTGCACTTTCCAAACCGCCCAAAACAATAATGCGTCGTTTGTCATTAATAATTGCAGAACCAACCAACCCAAATCCAGCTTCTTCCGTATAACCAGTTTTTAATCCGTCCGCCCCTTCAAAGGCTTGCAACAATGGATTCCGGTTCTCTTGAGTAATCTTAGACCAGGTAAATTCCGACTCTCCAAACAATGAATAATATTCACCGAAATCACGAATAATTTTGCGCGCCAGTAATGCCAGATCCATCATGCTCATGCGTTGGTTAGGATCTGACCATCCTGTTGCATTCGCAAATGTCGAATTCACCAAGCCCCACTCTCGCGCCTTTTCGTTCATCAAGGTTGCAAAGGCCTCTTCAGAGCCAGAGATGTTTTCCGCAAGAACAATCGCCGCGTCATTTCCAGATTGAATAATCAAACCACGCAACAAGTTTTCAACTGTAATTTCGGTATCGACCAAAACCCACATTTTTGAACCTTGCCATTTCCAAGCTGTCTCGCTGACCCGAAATTTGGTATCGAACTGTATCTCCCCATTTTTCAGTTTCTCAAAAACGATTGCGGCCGTCATTAACTTGCTCATAGACGCTGGTGGCCGGGGTGTATTTCCTTGCTTGGAATACAAAATTTCGCCGCTATCAAAATCCATGATAACAGCCGCCACCGCTTTGGTGCGCACAGGTACCGCGTTTTCCTCAACACTATTAAGCTGGAGCCAAAACCCCCTCGCAATTGGTGGGGAAATTATCATGTATAAAGTCAAAAGGATGAACACAGATTTTAGCAGCGACGCTTTCATAACTTCAACCATTTTAAACTCTTAAAACTCCGCATCACTAACGGGCATCACCGTAGCGTGTACTTTGAAAAAATCTGGATTAAAAGATTATGCTCAAAATCATCGCTTATGACAAAAACTATATCTTAAACAAGTGCGTTTTCACGATTTGCGAGGCCCTTAATAAGAAGTTTTCACAATCCATGCATCATCATAGCCCGCACGACGAATTGCAGTTAATTTCTGCCCCGCATCCGCCCTGCTCACAAAAGGCCCCATCATCACTTTATGGACCTGTCTTCCATCATCCAGTCGCACACTTAAGATGAATACAGGCCCTAATGAAGCAGCCTTTTGCGCTTCCGCCTCTGCACGCGCTGAATCGGCAAAGGCCCCCAGCTGTATCTCATAAACCGTCTCAATAACGGCCCCGTTTGTAACGGCAGACGTTGCGCTTTGAGCACTTATGCCTTGCGGGATAATCGCGACAGCCTGCCTTTCGCTGTTTCTTTCTCGCTCAGGACTGGGTGATATCGGTGTTGTTTCGCGCCCTGATTGCACACCAGAAATACTGGTAGGGGCCTTGCCGGGTAAAATAACTGACGATGACGCTGGTTTTGTAGATTGTGTGATTAACGAGGCTAAGTCATCTGCACGCGCACCAGCATCCGAGTGAGTATGTGTTTGCGATGAAATTCGGTTCAAGACCGCATCATCCCTCACAGCTGCTTGAGGACCAGCCGTTAATATTTTTGGGTCACGAGAATTGATAATTTCTTGTGACACATTTTGCTTCGCAAACTTATCCCCTTTGCGGTATGATAATTCTTTCTCCAGAGCCTTAATGCCTTTGCGATCATTAAGTTTTAGAAGAGCAAGTTCGAGACGTGCCTTCCTGACAAAACGAACCCGCACGCGCGCGGTCCCATTATTTATGAAACCCAATTTTTTCGCCGAAGCTTCAGAAAGGTCTATAATTCGATTTTTTGCGAATGGCCCTCGATCATTAACCCGAACAAGAATCACTTTGCCGTTGTCAAGATTTTCAACTTCCACGATGCTGGGCAAAGGCAGTGTTCGGTGAGCGGCGGTGAGTGCGTTTTTATCGAAAAGCTCACCATTCGCTGTGGGTTTTCCATTAAAATTGGGCCCATACCAAGAGGCAATCCCGATTTCAGAATAGTTCTCATCAACTGCTGGATAATACCAACCATCACCGACAATTTCATATGGGTTGCCAATTTTATAGTGGGGGTTGATGCCAGAAGATGCGGAACGCTCTTTATTTGATCCCCCCGGCCCCGCAACACTTACACACGCGTTTAAAATCATTAGCGACATCAGCGCAATAAATGTCTTTGAAATCAAAACATTACACTTTTCACAAAAGTTCACCCATAAATCAAAAATAGCAGCTGATAATAACGTTGATTTGGAAGAGTCTATCTCTGCATACCCAAATCTGCGCGTTTTCATGACGATATCCTTCTTCCATATGGATCGAAAAAATATACCCTTAAGATATGCTATTGGTTGTAATCGAGTCATTAAGGGCCCGCAATGGCTGAACCTGCACATAAGAGTACTCCACTTAATAAATGTTTTTGACGATAAACAAAAATCCATCTTGCCATTTTATAAAACGCCCCTATTAAAGGGGCATGTAAGTGATCACACACCGGCATATGGAGAGGTGGCAGAGTGGTCGAATGCGGCGGTCTTGAAAACCGTTGGGCTTCACGGTCCCGGGGGTTCGAATCCCTCCCTCTCCGCCATCTTGCCCTAACTGACCATTTAACCCACTTAAAGCTTTGAAAGGCAATGATAAATTGGGGTTCGTAAAGCCCTGATTTCGGGTATATTGGGGTGGGGCTGAAAACACCAGTTTTAGGACGGCGTGCTTGTGTTCTAACTGCCCTGTATCCCAGAGTTTAAGCGGGTTTTCGATGAAGCTGCAGGCGAGTTCGTACAGTTTTGAAAATGGCTGGTTTTTACCGCCTGTTCTTTCGGCTTTTTCCTCCAAAATGACCTTCTGTGATTCCAGATCACCGATCTTTTTCAGACAGACATCCACAACTTTTTCGTTAGATTCTTCCGCCACGCGGTTGAGCAGACTATCGACCCTTTTATCGATAGTATGGATTTGCGCGCGTAGCGCGTTACGTCGATATTTGGATTGTTTAGCCATGCGCCCCCATAAAATCTTAAACATCTTTTTGAGCGCTTGATAGGGGCTGAATGCAGGCACCTTGTGGCCGTCCTTCATTTTTTATGAATATACCAAACGGAGTACACCAATAAATGAATCGACTTTCCTGCGAGACTTAGAAAATGGGAAACTCTCATGCCAGCACCTCAAAAACTGGACAGTCTTAAATTTCTCGCATGCTATCGTGATGCTGGTGACCGTGTGGCTCATTATAGCCAAGTGCGGTCAATATTGCTTCCGATCCGGGAATTTTGAAAATTTTCATCGATTTTGCATTTATGTTTCCGTTTAATCCCTTTGGCTTGTGCTCATTTACGGGCAATCGAGTCTTGATCGGGCGAGTATGGAGGCAAGAAGAGAAAGCTGTGATCTGCTTTATGAATGGCCTATCTGGTGTCGTTTCACTTTAAAAAAATTGCATTGTCCATGATTATGACAGCTTTTGACGGTATCTTGGGGCAAAGGTCTTACGCAATATAAGCGCGGAAAAAACTTACTATCTGTATAGAGATCAAATACACTGGTCATGATAAAGGCACCGCCCTGCGGCGGCTGGAGCGCGTCAGCGCTTTTTTTATTTTTGCCTCAAAAAGACCTCTGAACAAAACCGGTGATTTTGGGGTTATTTTATAATAGCCAAGGTT
>CAYZLR010000099.1:0-12627 GCA_964479275.1 uncultured Caulobacterales bacterium | reverse complement strand
TCAGTGAATCACGATTTGCCCTAAATTTGGAGACTTTTTCAGCAGCCTGCTAAAGAAGGAAGCTCAGCACTAACATTCTCAACCGCCTTATTGTTCGATGATGCAACAATCATCTCATAGCCCTTTAGATTATCATCTAATCTATGAAGAGTGATTTTAGCACCTTCGCGCTGAAAAGTTGCAGATGTTTCTTTAAATGCCGAAGACGGGTCATTCATTTTGCTCATGACGACTGCACGTTCAATGACCCTTGCAGCCACGACATCTCTCAGAAGTGTTGTTTTTCCAGTACCGGGAGGACCGTTGACACCCAGAATTCCGGTCTCAAGTTGTGAGTGATCTGTGGCATTAACAGATGCCTGTTGAAGCAATGCAAGCGGAAATCGACCTTTGCTTGGCCAGCGCCCTAACGGAGTCAGTGCGGGTTGTAATGCATATTGAAGTCCTCGCTCGTGCTCCAAAAGGTCAGCTTTACGTTTAGGTGTTTTAACACCTAGATAATGGCTCAATGCATTTGGTAGTTCATTCTTACCGGCAAGATTTCGTGCCAAACTCAAATCACCAAGATAAAACGAGTTGAGCAGACTTGGCTCTGGTGGCGTCTTACTGGCAAAAAACTCATATCGTCTCAATACAAAATAAGGCTGATTAATATCATGCCCTTGCAGGCTTAGTTCAGAAATAAGGTGCTCATAGGTTTCTTGAATGTGAGGCATGGTTAGAGGGATGATTTCTTCATTCTCATCCCAACGAAACAATTTCCCACGTAGAGAACCTACCAGTGCGCTTTGTTTGTCCGACCAATCTGCGAGTGCCGTTAAGTCGCCTTGAAGCGCAACCGGAACACCCCACGCAAAACTTGAAATTGCAATGCTATTATCATCTTCTAATGGCCGCCCCTCTTTATCAAGTAGCACCGTCGCCAGAGGGCATTGGCCACGCATACTGGGTTTATCCGGTCGTTTATCAGCATAAACTTTTAGCAATTTCTCGACTGCTGAGCCTAAATTTATTGTCCCTAAGATGAGTTCGTAAAAGAGCCGTTTTTTAGGGCGCGATTTTTCACCGATCTCCCACGGGAGTGCAGTTTTATTCAGTCGAGCAACACAAGATTTATCTCCACCCACAAGACGTTCTTCTTGTTGAAATCCTTGCGGCGATAAAACCTCAAGCGCCGTCCATGCTCTGAGAATATCCTGCGGTTCATTTCTGATTGGAGGTTTTGGCCTAACAATTCGCTTTACCGGAGCGGGGCCAGAATATTCTGGTTTGTTTAGAGTTTCACCGATGTCCAGATTGGTCTGCTCTTGGCTGTTCTTAGGGGGTGGTTTTGTATGAGTATGCTCCGGAGCCGATAATTTTTTGTCCAACGTACTCAAAACGCGTTGATTCAGATTCTTGGCTTTTTGGGTCTTCCGGTGGTCCAACTCATGTGCCAGCAATTTCAATGCTTTATTATTTTTCTGATTGTTGAGAAATAACTTTTCGAGTTCAATAATAGACTTACTGAAATAAGGCCGCTTCTTCATAAATTCCTCTGAACTATCCCGTAGAAGATGAAGTTATCACAAGGAATACTGATTTTCAGCAGGTATTTTGGGAATACTGTTACATAAGAAATTGGTTATCTTGATAGGATCCGGGGGATGCAACGGGGCTGGAAGGCCCCTTGCCAAGATGTTTTGTACTACAAAACACATCTTGCATATTTCACTTACGTTCAATTCTTTGCAAAAATTGGACTGCTGAAGAAAAGGTTTCTTTAGCGCATAATCTGGATCGGACACATCTTAGGTTCTTTTGGAACCGTTCACAAGCTTGATCGGGTTATGCACGTTTAATTGATCTGAACAGATGAAAGGGAGTTCGAACAATGTCCCGAATGCAAGAAGAGATGAAAAAACATAATCAAAAAACGCCATCACAATCCCCACAGTCCTATGTTGGGATTGATGTGGGCAAAGATACGCTGGATATTTATATCCATCCAGATGGTATCAACCTAAGAGTGATGAATGATAAAAAGTCGATCACCACACTGATCAAGAAACTGAACGTGTATGACATTGATTTGATCGCACTGGAGGCTACCAGCAAATATCATCGCTTGGCGCATACGATGTTTCACGAGGCAGGTTTTGCGGTTTCGGTGATTAATCCGTTTCGCTCCCGCCAATTTGCTGACAGCATTGGAAAGCTGGCTAAAACTGATAAAATTGACGCGCAGTCATTGGCTTTATATGCGCAGCGTTTGACCCCAGATGTAACCCTGCCACCAGACATTGAATGCAAAGAGTTGCGAGACTTGCAAACAGCCAGACGGCAGGTATTGGATGAGATTGGCGATCTAAAACGTCAGCTCCATACAACAGATCACCCCCTTGCCAAGCGTCAAATCAAAGCGCGCATTGCAATGGGAGAACGTCACAAGCAAGCACTAGAAGAAGAAATTATCAAACTCATCAAAGCTCATGAACAGCTCAAACATAAGCTTGATATTCCGACATCCATACCCTGTATTGGACAAACAACGGCCTCTATCATCCTCTCAGAACTGTGGGAACTTGGACAGGTGAATGCCAAACAAATCTCAGCCCTTGCAGGTCATCCGTATTACAAAGGCGGGCGGCTTGCGGGTGCAATGTGTTCATTTACGAAGTTCTGGTTCGCTAATATGTCCAATTTGGAATAATAGGCAAATTTGATTCTCCTGCATTGCAAGTTTTAAATTGTGTGTTTCGCCAGATTTTTGACTTGGTGAATTTCTATTTGCTGGATAACATAAATCATGTCAGGAAGAGAGGCTTACCGTGAAAAAAATAATGCTGATGTCTGCTGTGCTCGTGCTTGCTGGATGTGAGACGCTGCCAAATAAGGAGGGTACGGGTACTGGAATCGGGGCCGTGCTGGGCGGAACTGTCGGGAATCTTGCCTGCCGTGGTGAAGGAATTGGTGTCAGAGCCCTATGTACTGCTGGTGGAGCCGCTGTTGGTGGTTTTCTAGGTAATCGCATCGGAAAATATCTCGATGAGCAAGACAAAATTCGCATGGCAAGTGCGACGGAAAAGGCTTTGGAAACTGGTGAAACCCAAAAATGGGTTGGTGATGAATCTGGCGTTCGTGGTGAAGCGCGGGTTGTGTCATCCACGACAAAAACAAAAACTGTCAAGGTTCCTGTTCTAAAAGACCGGGTTTCTGAAGTACCACCTCTTGATGTCATTGGTAAGACTTACAAGGCCAACAAACAAGCTAACCTCCGAGGTGGACCGGGAACAGACTATGTGAAAGTTGGAAGCTTAGCGGCTGACGAAAAAATCAATGTTGTCGGAAAAGTTAAAGAAAAAGACTGGTTTTTGATTTCTCAGAGTGGTGTTGGAAGCGGGTTTATTTTTGCATCATTGGTTTCTCCGGCTCCCAATGCCGAACCTGCTGAGCTTGGCCTGAAAATTGAGAAAAGCAATGTGAGCACACAAAGCGTATCAGTTGATCAGACATGCCGCCAGATTGAGCAAAAAATCACACTCGCTGATGGCACGCAGCATTCAGAAACGATCGAAGCTTGCGAAGATACAAAGAACATTGCGTAGCGAGGTTGCGTAATGAAAAATCCAGCTAAGTGCTTTTTAGCTTTTGGCATAAGCATGATTGCCGTCAGTGCAGCATGCAATGCTTCCGCGAGAGAACTAGCAACACTACCCGGCGCAACAATCTCGGTTGAATCTGAAGATTTTTGTGCTGGCAACGTGCCTGTTATTATCAAGGCCAAGTCTGTTGAGTTTTTTGACACCGAAGCTGATAACTTATTGAATTCGATCAATGCAGCGCGTGTATCGCTTGAGTTTGGATGTCAGAGTAAAGGCAAAAAAATTGGGACATTATCATTTTCAGGCGTTGTTGATGGGGAGCAAGTCTTCAGCGGTCAGGGTGGAGTTGAAAAGTATCCTGACGGTAGTCAAGAATGGGTAATTGTTACAGACCCGGCCCCTCTTGAAGGTATAGCGCTTGTTCTTAAGGCGATGCACGAGCCGGGCTTTTTTCATCTCGACACGATTCATCGATATTTTGCGATTTACGGCGATGTAACAGGTATTGAAGATACCTATCAGTACAGCCTGCTTGAAGAGCAAGCCCGCGAAATGATGACTGTTGTCGACGGCGATGTTACTAATTTTGAGGATTATCTAAAACAGCCACAAGGGCGGTTCTTAAGGTTCAAAGACCTTGATCAACATTTTAAGAATGTCTTGACGATGATCGAGCGTTTCGCGCCTGATCACCACAAGGCATATGCAGCGGCGTACGAAAGTAAAATCGCTTCTGTTCGCGACGAGTTTTGGAATAACCGGATTGCTGCGCTTACGACGGATAAGGACAATGTAGAAAGCGTTGTCAAAAACGCTGTTGAACTTAGTCAAGCTCAAGACGATACAGAGTTTACAAACACGCTCGACACGAACTTGGTAGAGTGGATTTCCGATCAGACAGGTGCCGTTACCGAAAACCTTTCTTACGCTTCCATAGATACGCTCAATGATGCAACGATTTTTGCAATGAGCTTCCCTGAGAATATTGATGACATACCATTACCCAAATCGAAGGCAGAACTGAATTCAGGATTTTCAGCGCTTACTGCGAGTATTGCGGATGCTGAAGCGCAGTTGCTCGCCTTATCAAAAGAAGAAATCGCCGCCGCTGGTGAACGGTATTTTGATGTTGAGAATATCTTTGCGGTCAGCTTTGCTCTGGCAGAAGAATTTGACGCGGTGAATTATCCTAATCTTGCACAAGATGTTCTTCTGGCTGGGTTTAATCGCATTGATGAGGTTTTGAAAAATGATCTCAGCAGCTATCAAAAAGAAATATCTGGACAAAAACTTGATGCTGAACTGCTTTTAACGCTTCGTGAGCAAGCTGGTGTTTTTGAAACACTCTCAGAAGAGTTTCCAGCATTTGCAAAATATCAGGACGTTGCAGAAGCAGCATTGGAAGGGCGAAAAGCGCAGACATGTGAGGGCCTGCTTAAAGATGCGGACGTTCATGATTGGGACTTAAAAAAGCGGTTATATGTAGGCGGCGAGCAGGTCTTATTGTCAAAACTCGCATGTGATTTAAATGAATTTGACAGCACCATTACAAGTTTCAAATGGGTGTTCCGTCCGGGGCTCTTTAAGTTAGGAATTGCTGATGAAGATGGTGAAGAGCGCTTATTCAGCCTAAAGGCCGATAAGACATTTTCGGGTCAAGATTTGCGCGTTACCGCAGATTTATCAGATAACCCAAAAGGCAAAGGGCAACCAATTAGCGCTGATGAGTGGAAAGCCTATATCGATAAGCTTCTCCTACCGCCGCCCACAGGCATTCCTGATCAAAATGGTATTCGTGAATGTGATACATTGGCGGCTGATCCGCACGATCCGCAGAAATTGACTGACGGTGTGGATTTTGAAGCTGAAGACCTTGATTTAGAGCTCTTTGAGCGCGGTATCGATGCATGTATCGCAGCGGTGGAGCATGACCCGACTGATATTCGGCAAAATTATCAGTTGGGGCGTATCTTGTACTTTGCAGGAGATGCTGAAACTGCGCCAACTTATTTCGAGGAAGCATACAGAGCAAATTATGCGCCAGCGCTTTTTTATAAAGCCGAATTTTTGCTGGCAAACTCTGAAGACCCCGACAGTTTTATCGATGCGCTCGATCTATTTGAGAAATCAGGAAAGCTTGGGTATCAGCCGGGCGCAGATATGGTCAAAGAGTTGAACCCTGAAGGGATTGAGTTTTTCAAAGACATTCCGCAACCAAGCAAAAAGCAACTGCTTGCGGCGATTGGTACAAGTTCAAATATTGGTACGCCAGCATTTTTTGGTGTTTCGATGCGTGTGTACTTGAAGGACATTTCCATTAAATCTTGTGTGCAAACTTCCGCCACAGACTTCAATTGCGAATATACCGAGACTCGTGGTTGCTCAGTATCGGGTGCGACATGGGCGCATAATATGTTGATGTCGAGCATGTGTGATGCTGCTGGTGCCGAGATTGCGTTTGCTGATTTTAGGAAGTTGTCGTCTGGAAATTGGAAGCTGATTAAGAAGTATTGATTTTACAGAACAATTTATTCAATCAGTAGATTAGGTTGTTCGAAAATAGTTGCAAAATGGGTCCTTAATCTATCGTCTTCGGGGTATTTAAATACATGCGTCTCTAGCATTCCCAAAACTATTGCATCTTTAACATCTTCGCATTGATATTCCGCAATTAATTTTTCAACTAAAGTAACAACACTTACGTTATCAACTTTAGTTGTTAGAATATTATTTGGTAGTGCACCAAGGTATGACCAGTAGGTTATTGGTGCTTCTGAAATACACTCTGTGATGCTTTCATCGAGTTCAAGTGCATCTCGCTCAACAACCGCAGCAATGAACGGAAACGAAACTCCTAAAAGTTTATGAAAGTCAAGAGTACTAGATACAGTGATGTTTTTTGGATAGTCATTCATCTAATGCGTCTTCTAAATCTTTAATCATGTTCTTTGCGGCTTGCTTATCAGGGTCACTGACTTTATCAGAAAACTCATTTTTTTTCACCCATTTTTTTAAGCTTCTAAGAGTGTCTCGACCTTTTTGTTCATGAAAGCGTCCTCCTACTGGAGTGCCGGTTTTTTTCTCAAGTCGTATAGCATCAGCTGTACTACCACTCCCGACTTTTGCATTTGGTCTGTAGTTTTGCTCAACGATACGACGAAGAGCTGGATCTTTTACACTTGGCTTGGGAGCGCTTCTTGATAGTTCTGTTTTTAACTTTTCCCCGAACGGATCTTGTCTTTTGAGCAGATTTCGATTTTTAATTCGATCTTTTTTATTCGCCGAAACATTATTGCTTTTTTTGTTGAGTTTATTCAGCCTTGCCTGGGTAGCTACCCTTCGAGTTTGAAATGGCTTGGATTGCAGATGCTTAGATATTCCTAAGTTGTGTGATCCTTGGTCAGATTTATGCCGATTTAAACTCGTCGAAGAATTGAATCTTGTTGTTGTGGAGGCCGAAGGCAAAGCGCGTCTAGTCAGTAATGCCGCCATTGTGGTGGTGTCACGGCTATCCTTTGATTGTTTGTCAGCATCACGCTTGCGCTTCTCCTCAAGGCGGCGTAGCCGATCTTTGCGTTCTTTCTGAAGTCGTTCACGCTTTAGAGCATTCCGTCGCTGAAACTCTTTCTGTAACTTAGCAGTGTTAGGCGCACGCGCTCCACGATTCCTTACCATGCGTTCTTGACGCTGCTGAAGCATTCTCCGTTGCCGTTCAGCCATTTGAGTGCGTTTTTGGATGGCTTGCTGCTGCCTTGTCCGCATGCGGTTGCGCATCTGTGTTTGTTGCGTGCGCATTGCTTGCCTGCGTGCAAACTGCTGTTGCCGCATTGCATTTTGTTGTGTGCGCAGGCGTGTCTGAGTGGCGAACCTTGCTTGACGAGCAGCATAATTCGAGGAGGCGCTGTTATATCGGTAGCTTTGCTGAGACCGATAAAATCCACCACGAAAACGTGCTTCGGCAATTTCTGTGATCAAAAAAGCGGTGAGCGTAACAACCAATATACCGATGACACATTTCCCCAACCGCATAACGCTCGTCCTTCGATAACTGCTAATGCAGGGTATCGCTCAAAGCAGCGTCAAGCAAGCCCTTGATGGGGCGCAAAGAATAAATTGGCCCTAGATTGACACTTCTCTGTGCGCGGCATAGCGTTGCCGTATTGGATATTTGGAAATCATCATCTACACGGGGAGTTTGTTATGAATCACATTCCACAGTCGAGTAAACCGTCTCAGCAGCCTCTTGATTTTGCATGGATTGAGCTCACCAATTTATGCAACTTGCAATGTTCACATTGCTACGCTGAATCCAGTCCGTTTTCAGCAGATAATGATAAGCTTAAACGCGCAGACTATTTTCGTATTCTGGATGAGTTGCGTGATATCGGGTGTAAACAAATCCAGTTTATTGGCGGTGAACCGACGCTTAATCGCAGTTTGCCTGAGTTCATCCGGTACGCTTGTGGTAACGGATTTGAATTCATCGAAGTTTTTTCAAATTTGGTTTCAGTTTCTGATGAATTATGGCGTGTCTTTCGAGAGCACGAGGTGGCCCTTGCAACTTCATTCTATTCATTTGATGCTGCCACTCATAACCAAATCACAAAATCAAATATCTCCTTCGATAAGACTATTGCTTCGATCAAAAAAGCACTCACTATGGGGCTGACTTTACGTGCTGGATTTATCGAAATGAACGAAAACCAAGGTCACTATGAGAAAACATATGAATTCTTGAATGCACTTGGGCTAGAGAATATTGGTTACGACCGCATTCGCGCCATTGGTCGTGCGAATGATGAAAAACCATGTGATATGGGTGAATTATGTGGGAGTTGTGCTGGCAATATTATTTCCATTGGGGCTGATGGTGTTGTTGCGCCATGTAATATGTCGAAGCAATGGGCGGTTGGGTCTGTATTGAACAGCTCAATCAAAGATATCGTTGATGCGCCGGAAATTGCAGGAGTTCGTACTGAAATTGGCGATGCGGTGCGTGAACGAGAAGCGCTTGAGATAGATGCTGTTTGCACACCAAAGACCTGCAACCCGTATAACGCATGTTGCCCGAGTACGCAGCAATGTGGCCCTTGCGCTCCAAATGGGTGCAACCCTTGTTTTCCGAAAGGTTAGAAATCGAAAAACGGAGCGTTTATTGGGCGCAAGCCCTCAACGGTTGGAATTATCGGCGAATCTGTCGTTGGAATAAGTTTTTATTATTTTCAACGACAACTCTGACCGAATACTGGCTGGTTGATCGGATAGCTGTTTTGCATAAGTGGCTGCTAAAAGAATCGGCATAGTAGACCCATTTGCCAGATCGATTGCTCTACGTCCTGCAAAGTCACGCTGATGAGGATCGACGCGTCCATCGGCTAAAAGTTCGTAAGCGCAGCTCGTATTTTGCCATACGGTGGTCGTATGCAACGCTGTGAAACCCGTTTGTGGATCACGGTAATTGGGATCTGCATCGCAATCCTTCAGAAGGCTTTTAAGCGCATTCACATCACCCCGCTTTGCGGCTTCGAATAGTGCGTTCATGACTCATCTCCGAATAGTGGTGAAGCGTTGATGTTTTTCTCAATACGCTGATTGTCTGTTTGTTTCATTTTTAGGTTCGTGACATTCCCTGTTGGAGCAATCAGCCGAAACTCAATCTGGTCTTCATCTGTTGTTTTCAAGAATCCCAAATTCACCTCAGCCATTTCGATGTCTCTCACCATGAGGATATGATTATCACTCTGGGGAATGAGAACGCCCTTATTGATCTGCATGGCTTCATTAGTGAGAGTTTCACCGTTAGGGGCTATGACTGGCTCTTGTGGCTCTATGGGGGGATATGACTTTACAAAATGCGCCAGCGAAAACCTCCGGCCTTCCAGTGGCTTGATATGGAGATACAGAGTGAGATCATCTTCTGTAGGGTCTGGGCATCCGAATAACCCTTGAGCTTTCTGTGGTTCTATCTTGGGTGTGATGTTCGCATGGGGGTTGATAAAGTCTGATACGACTAAGCCTAATCGCTCTAAATACCCTTCAAGCTGAAAGCCTTTGGCGATAAGTGGCTGTGTGAGCTTGATGTAAAGATCAAGCACTGCCCATATCGCATGGGCTGAGTTCTTCCCTGCCATGAAGTTACGGAGGTTTCGCCCGTGGAACAAATGCGTTTGTTCGGGGCTATCAACCCAGCTCATTTCAAAGTCGATCAACTGTCCGCGTCTATGGGCTATGAGCAGTTTACGGATGATGTGATCGGCGTATTTGTGGATACCTCCTGAGAAGGCTGCAAAATCATCTAGGACTGCAAGATAGAGCTGTTGCTTATAAAAGGCTGAATAGTCTTCCTCTGGCCAGAGACCTGTATTTGGTGATGGATCATCCAGCTTAAGAGCTGCCGATGACATTTGATGCGCAGATTTCATGATCTCCCCTTTGTATCAATCATGATGACGATACTGACATAAACTGATTCAAATAAAGGAGGCAAAAATGTCATCAAATGTCATCGCCTATAGTTCACCAAAGCCAACGCGCTTTCCCTGTCGCAGCTGCGGGGATGGGTTCTTCACTCTGTGTCTTTGCGCATTGGAGGATAAACCATGGCTAAGCAGTGAATTCTCTACCCACAATAATAACTCTGTATAGAGATAGAAATGACTTGCAATTTATGGCGTGTTCATGCTATGTTCTTTTTATTGTAAGGAACACTGTGCGCCGCGCGCCCAATAATGTTCACGCAAACCATATCTCATCAACCTGAACCGAAAGGAGGTCCATGATTATGGACAAAAATCAACCTGCATCCGTTATACGAGACGGTAATTTGAAAGCGACCCTCTGGAGTAACCAATCTGACAAGGGCGTATACGTCTCAACCACCTTTGCCAAGACTTATGAAGGCAGAGATGGTCAAGTTAAAGATACCAGCAGCTTTAGTGGTACTGATCTCTTGCGTATCTCAGAACTGGCAAAGAAAGCCTATGCCCTTGGTAATCGCATTCGCCGTGAGGAAAACGAAAACTCACAGACGAATGGTAAGGCAGACGCTCCTAAGAGAGATAAAGTGCCAGAGCATAGTCTCTAGTACTATTCTCTCTTCAAGCTGATCCATTGGCGTGAATACATGCCAATGGATCAGGCTTTTAACTCCAGAATAAACCCCAGAAAGGAGATTTGCCATCGATCAAGACATGACCATATCACCCCAATCTAACGTAGATATTCGGCTGGATAACCAGGAATCCGGACCGGGGCTTCTACCTTGTAATGTCGATAAATACATGACGCATTTTGAAGATGTGGATATAACGGATGAAGAAGCCATCACGCTTATCCATATGCTGTATGATATTATGGCAGCTTTTGTGGATTTAGGCTTTGCAATTCATCCTGTGCAAAACAAAGCGTTATCTGGAAGCACCCATGATGAAGATGCGCAGGATGTTACGTTAGATTGCGATTATCAACGCCTAGACGACAATGAAGATACAATACCATTACCGGCATATGCGTCAGTAATGAACAATGAATAGGAGGCTTAATGGGAGCAACATACAAAACATATAAGAAAAAGGCTGTAATTTATGCGCGTGTGTCCAGCGTGAAACAAACAACACGCGGTGATGGTTTGGGTTCACAAGAAACCAGATGTCGTGAGTATGCCAAATATAAAGGCTATGAGGTTGTTGATCTGTTTAAGGATGATCTATCAGGCTCATTAGTCACTCGTCCAGGCATGAAAGCGATGCTGAAGTTTCTCAGATCCAAACGCAATAATCCGCATGTGGTGATCATTGATGATATCTCACGCCTTGCGAGAGGGTTGGAAGCGCATTTAGAGCTCCGTTCCGCGATTAGTGATGCGCATGGTATTCTGGAAAGCCCCAGCATTGAATTTGGTGAAGACTCAGACAGCTTGTTGGTTGAGAATTTGCTGGCGTCGGTTTCACAACATCAACGCCAGAAAAATGGTGAGCAAACCAAGAACCGCATGAGAGCGAGAACACTCAATGGCTATTACTGCTTCCATGCGCCGTTGGGCTACAAATATAGCCGTGTTGCAGGTCATGGAAATTTGCTTGTGCGTGATGAGCCAGTCGCCAGTGCACTGCAAGAAGCTTTGGAGGGCTTTGCCTCAGGACGGTTTGGCACACAGACGGAGATGAAACGCTTTCTAGAAGCCCATCCGCATTTTCCGGTGGAGACACCAGATGGAGAAATCAGAGCCACCCGTATACGCGAATTGTTGAAACAGGTTCTTTATGCCGGAATGATTCAAGTACCCAACTGGGATGTCTCCTTACGAGAAGGAAAGCATGAATGTATCATCTCTTATGAGACCTATCTCACTAATCAGCGCCGCCTCACTGAAGGCGGAAAAATGCCTGTGCGCAAAGACACCAAGATTGACTTTCCCCTCCGTGGGTTTGTTACTTGCGGTGATTGTGAGCGCCCACTAACGGCTTGTTGGTCATCTGGAAAGCTTAAAAAATACCCGTACTATTTTTGCTTCAATAAGAAATGCCCCAGCTTTCGTAAATCACATTCAGGTAACAAGATGCATGAACAGTTCGAGGAGTTACTTTCCACCGTACAACCGACGCAGGGACTGTTTAAGCTCGCCTATGAGATGTTCAAAGATATCTGGGGTTATCGCCTCAACCATGTCAAAGCCAGTGCCAAGACGCTTGAAAGTGAGCTTGCTCAGATTGAACAACAGATCGAGCAACTCTTGGATCGCATTGTTGATGCAAGCTCTGAATCTGTGATCTCAGCCTATGAAAAACGCATCTCAAAACTCGAACAGGAGAAGCTCAAACTGCGTGAAAAAATCGCTCAAACGGGCAAACCACAACACAGCTTCGAAGAAAAGTTCGAACACGCCTGTCAGTTTCTCTCAAACCCACTAAAACTCTGGCTTTCCGGCAAATTGGAAGACAAGATCATGGTGCTGAAACTGGTATTTGCAGGGCGAATTTCCTATGCGAAAAATGAGGGATTTCGAACACCAAAAATAGCCTTACCTTTCAAAGTGTTAGGTCAA
>CAYZLR010000098.1:0-12707 GCA_964479275.1 uncultured Caulobacterales bacterium | reverse complement strand
ATTTAGGACAAGTCATACAAAACTATAACATATCTATCTATCAGCACCAATGCCAGAAATTTTAATGGGTAAAGGAGATGCTCCTGCGCTTGAAGACAGCGGCGATATCTATGATGCAAAGTCAGTTTTAGACACTGCCATCTCCGGTTAAGATTGATAACCTTATGAACCATAGAGTTTATACCAATCCTCACGAGTAATTTTCCAAATATCCAAGACATATCCCCAAAGCTCGAACTGTTGATCAGATTTTGTTTCGCCGATTTTTTTTGCGACAGCCTGGCTATTTTTGTTTTCAGGATTAATCACGCTGATGATTGCACCTAGATCAGGAAACTGATCAAACACCCACCCCATACTCGCGATTGCTGCTTCAGGGGCATATCCCCTGCCCCAATATTTAGGCGCGATTGCCCACCCCACCTCCAAAGCAGGCCACCCCTCCGGTTGCCATGGACCGACACGGCCGACCCATTGATTTGAAGACTTTTCAAAGACAGAAAAGAATGTAAATCCACGAATATGACGATGTCCAATTATACTTGCCGCAGCACGCCACTCCGTTGAACGATCACGTGGAACCCCTTCATTGGTCAGATATTTAGCCATTTCAGGATGCTGCATCATGTCAATATGAGCATTCACATCCAAGCCCGCCATTGGCTTTAATATCAAACGTTCCGTCTCAATTGAAATATCTTGAATATCATTCATTGATCTAAACTTATCCGCTCTCAATCAGTTTACTAAATTCATCTCTACACATCTTTTGCGCGAGTTTCATCCTTGTGTTGCACCATTCTCGATAAATAATTCACAAAATCACTTATCAGGATTCTCACAAATTCAGATACAACTCATAATTCATGATTTTAACTTGCCAAGACCATTCCTACTCCGCCACACTTGAAGATAATATAACGATCCCGTTGCGGGTAATATAATGTGGGTAACAATAGTGTGGGTAAAAAATATGTTCAAAAAAATTGCAAAAACAATAAATCCAGTTTCATTCTCTCTTGCCGTGATATTAAGCATGAGTCTATCCGTATCAACGGCGGCCTATGACGGCATCGATAACAATGACTCGCCTTTTAAAGTGACCACTGAAAACGGGGTAAAAGTGTGGCGCGCTCAAGCACCCAAAAGGATTAAACGCATCACTCCGGCGTTACTGGGAGACGAAGATATCAATATTGTCTCAGAAGTGAATATAGAAAAAGAAGTATTAATCAAACCCAGAAGCCGGCCCGCAAAAGTTCGCGTTATTGGACATTTTTCCGGTTACGGAAAACGCATACCCTTCGTTCAAGGATTTTATTCTGGATATCCGCGCAGCAAAACAAGTCGCTCATATCGGCAGGGCTTTTACTCCGGATATAGAACGAATAAAAAGCGGCGCTTTCCCCTGGAACGGCCAAACGGTTTTAGAAAATTGCAATAATTTCTATAGCAACTTTGCAAAGATCTGATTTACTAATTTGCTCAGTATTTTTCTTTTCACGGTTGATGGAATGGGGACATCAACGGGGTTGCACGCCAAGGAAAATGCCACACGTTGAAAACCAAAAATGCTAAAAGCACCTCCACTTCACATTGAATCACCGGGGTGCTTTAAGCTTTTCTTTTTTCACATTTATAGCAATTCAACCGGTTCCCAGAGACACGCAAAATACTTTAGCGTTGGTTTCCTTCAATTCAGCAATAGCCCATTGCCGAGAATTTTTCGCCAAAACACCAAAGCGCAGTTGGCTATAAGTTAGACCATGTGTCTGCACTATGCGTTCAATCTGAATATTATTTTTGGAAGGCTTGGCTATACAATGTCGATCAATTGCTCAATAGCCGCCATAATATGATAAAAAGAACTACCACTTGCAGCTTCATTATCAAATGTATCGTCAACTGATAATTTATCCCACCACAAGCCATCAACAGGTGTATCCAGATAACGCTTCAAACTAATGGCCGCATTTAAGGCCTCAAGTCTGAATGCAGCATGCTCTTCACCTTCAGTCAACTGCGACAATAAAAGTGCAGCCTTCATGCGTTCAGTTTGCGGCCATAACCTCGCACGATCAGTGACCATTTCAAGTTTGCTGTTCATTGTATCAACAGCGACATTGCGCGATCGGTCAATACCATGTTCCCCGCAATGATAAAGCTTCTTCGCAATTTCTATAATTTTCGGCTGTTTAGCAATCACAGCCCACCGCGCTAAAAGCCATGCCCATTCAAATTGATGGCCAGGCTCAACAACCTCTCCCTCAGCACCGCTCGCAGGTGACCAATCTTGGGTAAAAAACTCCCTGAGAAAGCCACCCTCGCGATCAATAAAACGGGTCTCAACCAGTTCAACTATTTGCTGAGCAAGATCGTACCAGCGCTGTTCACCGCCAACATCTAGCCAGCCAAGCGCAGCCTCAAACAAATGCATGTGAGGGTTTGATTGATAGGCCGGCCCTGAAGTTTCGCGATACCCACCCTGCGGTAAAGACAATTGCACCTCAATTTGATCCAAAATAGCCAATGCATCACTTTGAGCAGATGGATATATATCCTTGCTTTTCGCCCGCACCAAAATTGAAAAAGCCTGATCATACAAGAGCGTTGTTTGATTCAAAGTTTTTCCGCTCACATCTGCCAGAGTGTTAATCAATCCATCTTGATGCTGATAGTATTCACTTAATCCAGAAAAGCCGTGGGTGACGGCGCTACGCCATGGTCCATGCCATCCCATCGCACCAGCGCATGCATAAACATAGATTTGACGCGCTTGAACACGTGCACGCCGATCTGCACCTGTTGGAATAGCGTTTTGATTTAAACTTTCGTGAAAACCCCACCCTTGGTGATCACCGCCGAGGCTCCACCATATTGGCAGTGCTTTTGTGAAAAGCCATTTTTGGTAATAGTCTTTCAAGTTGACGAGAGTTTCGGGACGATCGTCAATTGAAATATCAGTTTTCGGACTGTTTTGACGCTTTAATTCTTCAACGACAGACTTAACGGACTGCGCCTTATCGAGAGCGCACACCAGAACACTATCTTTTTCAGCAATGACGGCCAGATCACGCACGCCAATCGTCGCTACAGTCATATTTTGATCTGCACGAATATAGTTATTTTTTGCTTCTATAGAAACCACATCACCAAACTGCGCATTATCCTGAGCATCTTTTTGACTGACAGCGTAAACTGAGTCCCACGCCCCAAGGTCCGACCAACTCAAACTCGCAGGCAAAACAGAAGCCAGTTTAGTTTTTTCCATAACCGCATAGTCAATTGAAATTTTTTCGGCCTCTCGAAACGCATCAGCCAAATGTATGCCGGTTTCATCAATATGCGCCTGCGCGAGTGCTTGGGAGACTGTAGCGATCATACCGGGAACACCAGATTCCAATTCAGTATGCATGGTCTTGGCCGCAAATACGAAATTTCCACTATTCCATAGATAGCCTTCTGAAATATAGCGCTTAGCCGTTTCCTGGTCTGGCTTTTCAACAAAGGCCGCTACAGGGCGCACACCGTTTGCATCCTCCATATCCGCCCGCCCATTAATGTATCCATAGGCGCTTGTAGGTTCCGTCGGGACAATCCCCATTGTGACAATGCGTCCATTTTTTGCGGCAACGGCAGATTTCGCGATCGCTTCACCAAAGGCTGCGCGATCCGGAATAAAATGATCTGAAGCCACAACAGCCGCGATTGCGTCTTCATCAATTTGTTTGAGATATTGGGTTGCCACAGCAATAGCAGGTGCCGAATCGCGCCCTTCCGGTTCTAATAAAACGACCGCCTCACAAAGATTAGCAAGTTCACGGGCAATGTATCCCCCATGTTTTTCGCCCGCAACAACGATTAATTTTTTGAATCCTGGAATTTCACAGACCCGTTTGGCCGTTTCCAAAAACAAACTATCCGACCCTACCAAAGGCATAAACTGTTTAGGGCGCGATGGTCGTGATGTTGGCCAAAGCCGCGTTCCCGCCCCGCCGCACATAATAACAGGATAAATGCTCATGAAAAATTGCCCCTTGGCGTGTTCTGCTGATTCATCGAATAGCCACTTATAGTGCCAAACCATGACGCTTATAAAGTAATCATTTTAAGAACCAAATCATTCTAATCCCTTAAAGATAACCTTTAAAAACAAATATTAGCAAAACACTGGTGCAAATTCTGCAGATAGATTAGGCCAATCCGTAGATAATCAGATCAGGTGTTTATTTTGTCAGGCAAGTCTCATGTCCGTTAAAACAGTATCTTTAGTCTTATTGGTTTGCGCAGAGATATTGGGCATGAGTTTGTGGTTTTCTTCATCCGCAGTTTTGACAGATATGCTGTCTCAATCTGATATTTCGTCAATCCGCCAGGCTCTATTGGCCAGCGGCGTTCAATTCGGGTTTGCCGTCGGCGCGTCACTATATGCTATTTTTGGGGTTGCTGATCGTTACGAGCCAAGACAGGTTTTTGCGCTGAGTGTAATGGGAGCGGCCCTCGCTAATGCATTACTCTTGTTTTCTCCGTTAGGCGGCGTGGTTGCAATTCTGGCCCGGATTGTCACAGGAGCCTTACTCGCCGGTGTATATCCGGTCGGAATGAGAATTGCGGTGAGTTGGGGAACCAAAGATCGTGGTTTTTTAGTTGGCCTGCTTGTTGGCGCTCTCACGTTAGGGTCAGCAGCCCCCCATCTGCTATCATTTTTGGGAGGTACCCAATGGCGATTTGCGGTCAGCGGAGCCAGCATATTGGCATTTATCTCAGGTGGGCTGATTCTACTTGTTAAGCTTGGCCCTCATTACGCAAAAGCGCCAAATTTTTCCTGGGATAGCCTCGCTTTGGCTTGGCGTGATCGCAAAATTCGCGCGACCTATCTTGGATATCTGGGGCATATGTGGGAGCTTTATGCCTTCTGGGCATGGATTGGGACCGCTTTAATCGTCTCATTCAGTACGCACATGTCGTCTCTTGAGGCAATTTCTCTAGCAAAGTTAACTGCTTTTTTTGCCGTCGGGATCGGTGCAATCACGTGTGTTTTAGCCGGATTTGCAGCCGATAGGATTGGTAAAGCCGAGACAACGATTATTGCGATGGGAGGATCCGGATTTGCCGCTGTGTTGGCCGCTGCTTTTTTCTATAGTGCTCCTTGGATACTGATTATAATCGTTCTCTTTTGGGGCGCATTGGTGATCGCCGACTCAGCGCAATTTTCAGCGCTGGTTGCCGATTTTGCCCCGCCCGAGCGGGCAGGTAGCCTCCTTACTTTTCAAACAGCAATTGGGTTTGCTCTGACCACTTTGAGTGTTCAGACCGCCCCTTGGGTTGCAAGCCATATTGGATGGCGTTGGTTGTTCGTGATTTTGGCCCTTGGGCCCGCTCTTGGCATAAGCGCCATGCGTGGGTTAATGAGGTATCACAACCAAGAAGATTAGAGAGAGTATAAAATGCAATTTGCTTCGGACAATTGGGCAGGCGCCGCGCCAGAAATTTTGGAGGCGATCAACAAAGCCAATACGTCAACAGCACCGGCATATGGCGGTGATGAGCTTACAAAGCGCACCATCGCGAAGATTGCGGAGGTCTTTGAATGCGATGATCCTGCCGTGTTTTTTGTGACCACTGGCGGAGCCGCAAACGGTTTGGCACTCTCCACTATCACCCCGCCCTATGGTATGATTTTTTGCCATGAAGAAAGCCATATTGAAATGGACGAATGCGCAGGACCGGAATTTTTCACCGGTGGAGCAAAACTGACCACCATGGCCGGAGATCATGCAAAAATTGATATCGACACCTTGACGCGAACCTATAATGGCTTTCCAGAACGTCCGCCCCATGGCAGTCCGCCGCGCACTCTATCCCTTACACAGCTGAGTGAATGCGGTACGGCTTATTCTTTAGCACAAATCCGTACACTTACGGATTTCGCCCATCAACAAGATATGCTGGTTCATATGGACGGCGCGCGATTTGCAAACGCATTGGTCCATTTGGGTGTCACACCGGCAGAAATGAGTTGGAAGGCTGGCATTGATGTTTTATGCCTTGGGGGGACAAAGAATGGCTGCCTTGTCGCGGAATCTGTTATATTTTTTGATAAAGCGAAAGCCGGTGATTTTGAATATAGGCGCAAACGTGCCGGACAATTGATTTCCAAACATCGTTTTATCAGTGCACAATTCCATGCATGGTTTGAAAATGATCTTTGGTTAAATCTCGCAAGACACGCAAATAAAATGGCGCTAAGTTTATCTCAAGGCCTTGCTATGATGAACGGTATCGAGATTGCTTATCCCGTACAAGGCAATGAAGTCTTTGTCAGCTTTCCAGAAGGGATGGCAGAACAATTAGGCAAAAAAGGCGCGCAATTCTATCCATGGATCACCCCCGGAGCTCCAGCCTCAAAAAAATTAGAGAGATTAATTTGCTCGTACGCAACAACCAATCGACAAGTCGATGAATTTTTGGACGTTGTAAGAAGCCTCTAATTTCTTTCTTGTCTTTATGCGGTTACATTAAAATTTCGGAAGATCGATAATGATTTCGCGACCATCAACATTTTCAACGCGCATGAAGTCCTGAATGGTTTGCGTAACCTCTGGTGATAGCATGAAGAGATTATGCCCACCATTAGTGACCGTCACGCTTTGTCGATTAGATAAGCCTGCTGTAGCTTCCTGACCACTTTCAGGATAAGTGCGCCCGTCAAGAGTGCCTGAAAGAACCAAGGTTGGCACGTTAGATATTGGCGCGGTACGAAATGTTTCCCCTAGATCCAGTGATGGCTCAACAGTCTCCAGATGCATACTGAAGTTCATATGAAGGCCCAATAGGGCTGTCTCAGCTTGTTTGGCAATTATCGCGCGGCGCTGTGCACCTGATCCAGATGCAACATCCATAAGATAAGTCATAGGACGGAGAGAAACGGCTGTATCAGTCGGGTCAATAGCAGCTTGAAGAAGATCTATCAAAGGCACTAAATTACCGACCTTAAGCCCCTCATACACAGCGAGTATCCAGACCACTCTTGCTGGGTCCATGGCCAACGCAGAAGTAAATTGCTGCAGGTCACGTTTTTGTAGAAGATACGGGACCTCACTGCCATCCTTACTGTTGAGCTTAACAAGGAGTGGTTCGGCCTCCAGTTGCGCAAGTACGCTCGCAATCATGCCTTTAATATCGGGATACTTTGCCCGCGCTTCTAGCACGGTGTTAATAGCCGCTTGTAAACGGTCAAAATATTGATCACCTCGTACAGGTTGCTTTACCGTTTGATCCAGCCCTTCAATGGCCGCGATAACCACCCGCCCAATATGCGCATCCATTTGTTTCAAGGCTGCAAGCGATAGATGCGATCCATAAGATATCCCCCAAAGATCAATCTTGTCTGCACCAAGATGTTTACGAAAATCATTCAGGTCAAAGACACTTTGAATCGTTGTGTAACCATGTACGTCAATGCCTTTCTCCTTCCAAAATGTCAGGCACTCGGCAAAAGCAAGTCGCTGCGCCTTAAAATAATCCGCGTCGGATGTTGGGTCTGTCGTGCTAATATGTTGCGATTAGGTACAATTAGGTAGGTCGTTCGAACCACCAGTACCTCGCTGATCAAAAGCGATTACATCGCCAAACTCTCGCATGGCCATGAATAATGGGAAACGATTATATTTTGCTGCCTCTATGCCAGAGCCCCCTGGCCCGCCTGCAAGATAAACAATAGGCGCGCCGACATTATCACCTGTTGCTGGAAAGCGGACATATTTCAGCATGATGTCTCGGCTGCCTGCATTGGCCCGGTTCTCTGGAACAACCAAGCTACCGGAAAAAGCTTCGACCCTTTCACCTGAGGCCGCTTCGAAAACAATCGCAGTTTCCCCAGTTGGCATTTGCACAGATGTTGTTTGCACACATGCTGTTAAGAATATTAGCGGGAACAGAAAAATGGGCTTCATCACGGCAAATCCTTTTTTTCAAATTTGGTAATTTCAATAAGCATCGCTGGTTTGTTTGGCGTCCAAACACTCCAAACGGTGCATAACTGTGAAGTGTAAAATGAGACAGCCATGCGGGTTTTATTTGAAATCACTCCTCAATGAATCATCAACGGAGCAAATATAATATGCAAGATTATTTTTAGATCGAGGCACCCGCCGCACCTCATTAGGCTAAAATTCAATTTCCACCCCCTAACGTGATCCGAAGATATGTATAATGCGAAGACGCCCCCAATACAGGTCGACCGCATGGCCAGTTCTTATTGAAAATCAAGAATTAGCACTCGCGATAAAAGGGAAGCCTATTGGGTTTTGATTGAAACGGAAGGGCTTTTGCTTGGTCCGGTTGAATAGCCCTAACGTCAATCCCAAAATACGATCATTTTTCATCACCTTGCACCCCCTATAAAATGGCGTTACGCTTCATTCTCTTTCGGCATAATCGAAACAGGAATAACCATGCGAACATATGTTTTGATTGTATTGACTTTTGCGGTGCTGATCGGGTGCACGGCGAAGCGCGATATACCCTCAAATACCCTGTCTGGTAACACTGCCGACGCAATCTATACAAATGGTAGAATATGGACTGGTAATCCAGGCCATCCGTGGGCGGTCGGTTTAGCCGTACAAGACGGAAAAATTGTTGCTATCGGTTCCAATGATCACGTGTTAAATTGGCGCGGTCACGATACCGATTATTATGATCTAGCAGGCAAATTTGTTGCGCCCGGGATTCAAGACTCCCACATACACTTATTATACATATCGTCTGCCCAAGTTGATCTGGCCGGCGCGCAGAATTTGGCGCAAATCCAAAAACGCATTCGAGACTTTGCAGCAGCGAACACTCATCTACCCTGGATACAAGGATTTGGCTGGGGATATAGCGCCTTTCCTGAAAATCGCCCTTTGGCTGAACATCTTGATGCTGCCGTCTCAGACCGTCCTGTTTTTATGGCCTCCCGCGATGGACATATGGCGCTCACCAACACACTCGCTATGAAAATGGCAGAAATTGATACGATAACAAACGATCCTGAAAATGGCCGCATCATTCGTGATCCAACTGGCGCCCCCACGGGCGAATTTCAGGAACAGGCAATGGACTTGATACGCCAGTATATTCCCAAACCGACAAAAGATCAGCGCTATCACGCCTTATTAGCGACTATGGAGAAAGCAGCTGCGGCAGGTATCACGGCCCTTCATCAAGCAGGCACAGATCCAGAAAACATACCATTGTTCGAACGTGCCCTGACAGAAAAAAAATTATCGCAGAGAGTCGAACTAGCCTTACGGATCATCTCTCCTGAAGAGCGAACAAAAGTGCCTGTCGATAAAATTAAGGTGCATGTTAGCGAAGCAATAGCGCTACGAGAGCGTCTGAACGGGCCTTATTTAAGAGTACGCTCTATCAAAGGCATTTTAGACGGCACCATAGATGCGACGACAGCCGCCATGTTTGAAAATTATATCGGCACGAATACTCGTGGCCTACCCTTTTGGGAGTTAGACACACTCAAACAAACTATTGCCATGTATGACAAAGCAGGGTTTCAGGTCATGCTGCATGCCATCGGAGATCGCGCTATCTCGCAAGCTCTAGACGCCTTTGACTATGCCCAACAAACGAATGGCTTCAGGGATAGTCGCCATCGGATTGAACATGCGGAAATGCCCCGCCTTACTGATCTCGGTCGTTTTCGTGAACTTGGCGTCATTGCGTCTACCCAACCTATGTTCGCCTACCCTGACGCCACCGTGCTTGAAAATTTCTCACCACTTTTAGGGCATGAACGTACTCAATATGCGGATAACTATGCTTTGTTTGATGATGCCAGCGTACGACAAGTTTTTGGTAGTGACAATCCGGTGATGACCCTATCTGTTTTAAGTGGAATTGAAACAGCAGTGACCAGGATGACAGAAACGGGAACCCCTCCTGGGGGCTGGTATCCTGATGGCCGTATTAGTGTTGAGGCCGCACTCCGACACTATACGTCAGATTCAGCATGGAGCATTCACGACGAACTAACCCGCGGTACTTTAGAAGTGGGAAAGTTTGCAGATTTTGTTGTTTTGTCTGAAAATATCCTGACAATCGATCCCACCCAGATATCTGAAACCCGCGTCCTAAAAACAGTGATGGACGGACAAATCACATTTATGGCCGATCTCTAATTTTCCTCAACCCCGTTGAACACTCCCAAAATTTTTCGAATTTGATTCAAACACAGATTTATTGCTTTTATAAAAAACACTTGCCCCCATAAAAGCATGCCGTCAGAACCACTGAGGAACTCTACAGAAAAATTGGTACTGTCTGCGACTATAGTTAAAATTGAATCGCTGAGGTGCTTTAATATCGTTTGATGATTTCAAAGGATCGGTTTGGACGATACTCATCCAAGTCCGCAACCTCTGTTCCTGCGCCAATCTCTTTCGCAACAAATTCGCCGACGATTGGGGCAAGAGATACACCACTATGCATAATTGCAAGATAGGCATTAGGATGGCTCTGAGTACGCCCCAATACCGGGTGGCCATCAATAGGTAGCGGGCGCCAGCCGATAGACACATCCTCAATTTCCACCTCACTCATTTCTGGAACAAAATCTTGAGCGATAGCCAGGATTTGCTGGGCATGTTGCTGAGCATACCCCTCATGCGGAAACTGGTAGGGTCGATCTTTGAGCCGTTCTGCATGCGCGCTCGTATCTGGAACGCCAGCCTGCTCCCCTAAAACTATACGTCCATCATCTCTTTGGTGAATATGTACGCCAGGAGCAACGATGATGCGATTGATAAGACGCTTATGCGGTTTCGATATAGCGATGACGCCAGGGGTTGAACGTTGAGGAATAGATATACCTGCGAGGCGTTTGGGCATATCTTCGCTGGCCCCAGTAGCAATCACATACTGATCAACGACGATATCACCGGCGCAAGTAGACAGCCTCGATTGCCCATTTGCCATCGCCTCTACGCTCTCCACCTGACAATTGGTTTTAATAAGAGCCCCTTTTAATCGGGCAGCTTCAGCAAATTTTTGACTGGCAAGGATAGGGTTTACAGCTCCATCATTAGGAGAAAAAGCCACTTGGCTAACATTGCCGAAATTCACATCGGGTTCCAGGGCCGTAAACTCTTTAGGGGCGAGCATTCTGGCTGGCTCTCCCCATTCAACCTGCTCTTGAATCTGTTTGACAAGTTTGTTTTGCCGATCTTCGGATGAAAACCACTCCAAAGAACCGTCCCATCGAATAGGAATACCCAATTCTGCTTGCACCCTTTTCCATCCGGATAACCCTTTTTGGTTTAGAGAATGATAATGACGCGGCTGTTTTGCCCAAGTCGCATTAATCCAGGCAAACGTCCCTCGGCTTGCTTTGGTGCACAAGGCTTCCTTTTCTATCAAAGTGACTTTAAGGCCTTCCCCACAAAGATGATATGCGATCGAGGTGCCCACGATGCCACCACCAATGACCGCGATATGTCGGTCCGACTTTTGGTCAGAAGGTCCGCATGAGGACAATACAGCACTGGCTGCCGCCAACTTAATGACTGTCCGTCGATTCAAGGAAGAAAAATGTGAAGCCATATCTATATACCTTAAAGGGAAACACAACAGTGTCACGCAAAAATTACATCAAAAACGATTTCTATGCCTTAAAAAAAGGCATCACTCGCAGAGAAAAACTCAACGCTATTAAGAACTACGATATGAAAGCACCGCGACTATTGGTTCAAAATTGCTGCAGACAAAAGGGACAATACCTATAATTGGTTCTATGGGGCTAAAATTCGAAAATCAGAGTGATTACCAAAAGGCCACCCTAGGTAATTTGACGAACTAGGAGCTAGACTCATAAATCACGCATTAAAATTCTAACTGATGCAAGTTCGCACATTGCAAGATAATTGTCAGCCCGTTTTTCGTATCGGGTGGAGATCCGCCTGAAGTGCTTTATTTTGCTAAAGAATCTTTCGACCTCGTTACGCACTTTATAGAGCGATGGGAAGAAACTTCGCTTTTCCTTACGGTTGGATTTGTTGGGAATGTTTGGACAGATGTCACGCTTGTTGAGGGTATCGATAAAACTGTCGGCGTCATAGGCTTTGTCCGCCAACATAATGGTTCCGGCAGGCACAGCTTTGATCAAATCATCGGTTGCGCAAAGATCGTGAGCCTGGCCCGGTGTCAGTTTCAACCCGGCAATACGACCCATGCCATCGGTGAGCGCATGTATTTTTGTCGTTAAACCACCGCGCGATCGTCCTGTTTCTTCGTTGTTTGTATCGTTTTTTTTCGCGCCCCCGTTCCATGCTGGTGAACCCTGATGACCGAGCTATCGATCATGTAAAGTTCATCTTCAATATCTGCTTGCAGATGCTGGAGAATATGCCGCCATACTCCGGCTTTGCGCCATCTGTTGAAACGATTATACACGGTTGTGCGAGGGCCATAGCGCGAAGGCATGTCATCCCACGGTGCGCCAGTGCGCAGTACCCAGAAGATACCGTTCAGAACGGTGCGATCATCAACGCGAGGAACACCGCGCGGCTTGTTCGGCAGCAATGGCTCAATGATTGACCATTCCGCATCGCTCAAATCAAAACGTGTACTCATAAATATCCTCCTTGATGGTTGCTCAAAAAGGAATCATTGTTCGGTGTGACTTGCAAATTTAATGGGGATAGCTCCTA
>CAYZLR010000097.1:0-12783 GCA_964479275.1 uncultured Caulobacterales bacterium | reverse complement strand
TGAAGAAAAAGGGAATCCCAGGCGACTCTATAAAAAATGAAAATGCTCTAGATTCCTGTGATCCAAATTGTTCCCGAACAATATATTTTCAAGGGATGTGGCAGTTTTTGAAAGTTGCCCATCAATGCCATCATAGAGGGCCCATAACTCAGCTTTGGTACGAGCAGCTACAGAACCAGTAATTTCCCGTAATGCCATCAAAGGCATGAAGCGTGGATCAATCAAACTGGAAACGGGTTCAGGTTCGGCTAATTTTGGGGCTGGCTTAGCTGATATAACGCTAGCAGACTCCAACTTTTCACGCAGGATATTAGCTTCCCGTTTTGCAAGCACCGCCTCGCGCATTACAGGATCAGACAGCCATGCCGTAAGACCATCACAGGCAACTTGGGATTCGAGATTTAGGGGCATTTTAAAACACTGACGCAACTAACTACGTGAAAAGTGTCTCAAATTAGTATGGTTAATTGAAGGGGTACCGGGTCAGAAAAATGCAGGTTTAAGAAACTGCACAAAATAACGGTTCGCATAACGGTTCAAAAAATAAACAGACACGGTTCGCGAATATAAAAATCTTTTATTTTCAATAGGTTAAATGGCGACCCCGGCAGGATTCGAACCTGCGACCATCGGCTTAGAAGGCCGGTGCTCTATCCAGCTGAGCTACGGAGCCATTAATTTGATCAAGGCTAGCCAGTGTTTACGCTATAAATGTCATTCTAAAAAGTATTTTATTGCCCCACACCTCGATTCTCATCAATTTTAGTGTGTCCAAGGTTTGCGCCGTCTAAAAGAAAAATTATCAGAATAAGCCTTTATGACAGGATCACGCTTCTTTTCAGTTACCAATTGATAAGGAATATTACGCTTGGTTGCATATTCAATCGCATCTTCTTTCTCTGCGAACGTCAATCGCACCTGGCCGGGCGTTGTTTCCTCCGATGAAGTCCACCCCATTAAAGGATCAAGCGATCGAGCCGTTGCCGCATCAAACTCGAGTACCCAGCTTGAAGTCTTGGCCTGCCCTGATTGCATGGCCGTCTTGGCAGGTTTAAAAATCCGCGCAAACATGATGATACCTCTCTATGGGAAAAAGATGGCCTTTGCGGCACCTCTATCATGCCTGTCTATAGAACGACTTTGCCCTATATTCAAAAAGAAAATACCTGATTTTTCAATCAAAAAGCCTGATCCCGTTCCATGGTCTAAGAGCAATACCCCCACGCGCGAGTCATTCCCAAAAACACCTAGCCCCAAGGCCCACGACTGCCCTTCGGAGCATCATTGAAACTACCGGATTGGGGAACACTTGTCATCGACGAAGCTTGGCTGCCATTTGATTGCGATAGTGCCATTAAGCGATCAATCCGGTTTTGTGTCGCCGGATGAGTTGAGAACAATTTATCACCGCGCCCTCCGCCGCTTAGAGGATTGATAATCATCAATTGTCCAGTTTCAGGGTGTCGCTCCGCCTGTTCATTAGGGATTCTTGCCGCGCCATGAGAGATGCGCGCAAGAGCAGAAGCTAAACCTTCCGGATCTCCTGAAATTTGGGCTCCAATGCGATCAGCCTCATATTCACGCGATCTCGAAATTGCCATTTGAACAAGACTGGCTGCCATCGGCGCCAAAAACATGATCGCAAGTGAGCCGACCAATCCACCATGATTGCGATTTCCGCCAAAAAACATGGCAAAATTGGCTAGAGTTGTGATCGCGCCCGCAATTGTCGCTGTAATCGTCATGGTTAATGTATCGCGGTTTTTCACGTGAGCCAGTTCGTGAGCCATCACGCCCGCAATTTCTCGCTCATTCAGCATCGACAACAAGCCCGTTGTTGCCGCAACTGCAGCATTTTCCGGATTTCGCCCAGTTGCAAAAGCATTAGGCTGATCATTTTCGATAATATAAATTTTTGGAAGCGGCATATTCGCGTTAACAGCCAATTGACGAGTCATGACAACATATCGGCGAACGGCCCCAGAGCCATGATTTTCATCAACCTCCTCCGCGCGATACATTTTCAAAACAATCTTATCTGCATTCCAGTAAGTGAAAACATTCGTCATCACACCAAACCCCAACGCAAGGACCATCCCTGTAACACCGCCAAGCATGAGGCCAATCATACCAAAGAGAGCCATTAAAGCGGCGAGGAGCATACCGGTCTTCAAGAAATTCATGGAATTGTCCTTTTTATCATACACAGAGGGCAAGATAGCCGTTCAATAATATGAAACGGGTTTTTATTGCTGATTTCATCCTTATATATGAGAAGGGTATGAGGCGATTCAAGTTTTCCCTCCCCCCTTCCAACATATTCTTGAGACACAAATGAAGGTTTAACCCGTGGACAAGTCACAGCAAAATGCCCAGAAATCAGCCTCAAAAGAGACCACCGAACATCATGAGAAAGTCAATTCGGATCAAAAACGAACATTGCCACCAGAAGCATTACGAGCATTAGCTGAAGCCGAAGAACGGCGCTCAATGGCACAATCTATAGATGATCTACAAAAACCTGCAGAACAAGGAGGCCCCAAAGGCGTAGAGCCGACAAGATATGGCGATTGGGAGAGAAAAGGGCGCGCTGTAGATTTTTAAATACAATTTTAGATTGATTTTTTCTTATTTTAGGGTATTTTTTAACTTGTGACGTTTCGAAAATACATTCTAGCCATGCTCGCGAGTCTCCTGATGATATTTACAGGCCCCGTTTTATCAGCCAAAGATCACATCAAGGGGCCAATCCCCGCCGTAATAGAGCGCGTTGTCGACGGCGACACGGTAAAGGTTCGAGCGAAAATATGGCTTGAGCAGGAAATAATGATCTCTGTACGCATTGCCGCTATTGATGCCCCTGAACTTTTTCGACCAAAATGCTCAGATGAAAAACAACGCGCCTATGCCGCGAAGAATTTTGTCCAAAATTTTTTCGAAAACAATATCGCCTTTTTGCATGAAATTGAGTCTGGAAAATATGCCGGGCGCGTTATTGCCCGTATGACAAACGAGAGCGGCAAGGACCTTGGCGAATCTTTGGTATCCCAAAATCACGCAGTGGCTCAAAACCGTGGGCAGTGGTGCGATACGGAAAAAAACCTTTAGGCAAACTGTTGAGAGAGTTCACCTCTAAAGACTCACCGAATAAAATGGCCTCAAGGAGGCGGTTTAGGGTATTGCTTTATCGTATTTCCGCGCGATCAACCGGCAGCCATTTGATCTGGCAATTCTCTAGCGTTTACTTTTTTCAGTGCCAGCATTTCTAATGGCTCAACAACTTTAATTTTGTGACAAACATTATGCCAATCTTCCAAAATGGTTTTTGCTCGCGGTGAGCGCGTTTCCTCCCAATGTTGCTTAATAAGATCATAGCATCGTTGATCATTATCAGCGTCATAACCTCTCAATGCAACACTTTCGTGATTGACGTATTTTGAAAATGTTTCATCTTCGTCGTAAACATAGGCAATTCCGCCCGTCATACCAGCTGCAAAGTTATTCCCTACACGTCCTAATATAACAACTGTTCCGCCTGTCATATACTCACAGCCATTTGCAGAGCATCCCTCAATAACCGCATCAGCCCCCGAATTTCGAACAGCAAATCGACCGCCCGCGCGGCCTCCGGCAAATAAAGTGCCTGAAGTGGCACCATAAAGGCAAGTATTCCCAATACTCGCATTATCAGCCTGGGAATCAGAAAGTTTTTCACCTGCACTACTTAAATTTTCTACCGGACGCACGACTAAAATCGCCCCCGATAGACCTTTACCAACATAGTCATTAGCATCGCCATCGATAATGATTTTCAACCCCCGCGCTCCAAATGCACCCAAGGATTGGCCCGCCGATCCTTTCAGTCGAAACGTGACATGATCTTCTGATAAATCACAAGCCTGAAATTTACGCACAATACAAGAAGACGTGCGTGTACCAACGGCTCTGTCAGTGTTTGTTACTGGATAAGAGAGTTGAACTTTTTCGCGACGTCGTAAAAATGGCTCAAGTTCCGGCATCACCCTTTGATCAAAAGTATCAACAACATCCTGACGCCCCTCTCGTGTTGAACGCATGGGCCGCCCACCCGCATCAGCTCTGGTCAAGATTGGATTGAGATCAAGGTCATCCAGATGAGCCGCACCGCGCGAAATTTGATCCAGCAGATCCGCTCGCCCAATCACGTCTTCCAATGAGTTTACCCCGAGGCTGGCTAAAATTTCACGTGTCTCTTCAGCAATGAATGTCATTAAATTAACGACATGATCCGCTATACCCGGGAAGCGTCTTCGCAAATCTTCATCTTGTGTACACACCCCAACTGGACACGTATTAGAATGACATTGACGCACCATCAGGCACCCCATCGCCACAAGAGAGATTGTGCCAATACCATATTCTTCGGCGCCGAGCATGGCAGCGATCACCACATCTCGTCCAGTACGAATCCCGCCATCAGTGCGTAATGTAACATTTTCGCGTAGATTATTCAGTGTCAACACTTGATGTGCTTCAGCAAGACCTAATTCCCAGGGGGCACCAGCAAATTTAATAGATGTTTGAGGGCTTGCACCCGTGCCACCGACATTACCAGATATCAAAATTACATCCGCTTTGGCCTTGGCAACCCCCGCCGCAACAGCGCCGATACCTGAAGCTGAAACAAGTTTAACGCAAACTCTGGCTTCAGGGTTAATTTGTTTGAGATCATAGATTAATTGCGCCAGATCCTCGATTGAATAAATATCATGATGGGGCGGCGGCGAAATAAGCGTCACACCGGGAGTTGCATGGCGCATCCGGGCTATAAATTGCGTGACTTTAAAACCCGGCAACTGCCCGCCTTCTCCCGGCTTTGCCCCTTGCGCAACTTTAATTTCAATCTCACGGCACTGATTAAGATAAGTCGCCGTCACACCGAAACGGCCTGATGCAATTTGTTTAATCGCAGAATTTGCATTATCACCATTTGGCATCGGCTTATAACGCTCGGGAACTTCTCCGCCCTCACCAGAAACTGATTTGGCTCCAATGCGGTTCATAGCAACATTTAATGTGCCATGAGCCTCAGGGGATAATGCCCCTAACGACATTCCCGGTGTAATAAAACGCCGACGTATTTCATGGGCAGTTTCGACCTCACCTACCTTGATTGGCTCAGATACAGGTCGTACAGCCAACAAGTCTCGAATTTGTGCAGGGGGCTGATCTTTCAAAGCATCCGAATAAAGCTTATAAGCGCCAGCATCATCCCGGCGCACCGCCTTTTGTAAATTACTCACAAGTTCCGCCTCAAGAACGTGATGCTCTCCGTTACGACGGTGACGATAAAATCCCCCAACTTTCAAATTTGGAACATCATTTTCCCAAGCATGATCGTGAAGTTCACTGGTCTTTTTTTCAAGACCCGCCAAACCAATTCCTGATATTCGGCTAGTCATACCAGGAAAAAATTCCTCAACCAACATACGTGACAGCCCTAAAGCTTCAAAATTACATCCTCCTCGATAGGCAGAAATAACGGATATCCCCATTTTGGAAATAATTTTGAGTAAGCCTGCCTCCAAAGCAGTTTTATAATTCTTTGCAGCCTCATTTCGTGTTAAATCACCAAAATCACCGCGCGATTGCGCTTGGGAAATACAATCAAATGCCAAATAAGGGTTCACCGCTGTTGCCCCAACACCCACCAAAACAGCACAATAATGAGAATCTATAGCTTCGGCCGATCTGACAATAATTGAACAATAAGAACGATGGCCTGTTTTTGTTAAATGCGTATGCACACCGCCAGCGGCCAAAATCATTGGCACGCTAATGCGGCCAGGCCCTTGATATTCATCAGTTAAAACAACATGACCCGCACCATTGGCCACAGCGGCCTCTGCTTCTGCACGAATGTGATCAAGTGCCTTTTTTAACGCCTCTCCATTATGCCTGATTTGCGCAACATTATAGGTGCAATCAATTTCGATAATCTTTTCATCAAGGCTTTCACGCAGCCGCGTATACATTCCATTGGTCAAGACGGGACCATCAAGTACAAAAACGTCTGTCTGCGTTTGATCTGTAGAGAGAATATTTCCTAAATTTTTAAATCGTGTATTCAAACTCATTACACCCGCTTCTCGCAACGGATCAATGGGCGGGTTGGTCACTTGAGAAAAATTCTGTCGAAAAAAATGAGACAAGGGGCGATAATTTTCGGATAAAACTGCAATGGGTGTATCATCCCCCATAGAGCCTAACGCTTCTTTGCCCCTTTGCGCCATTGGTCGCAAAATCAAATCCAGCAATTCACGATCATAACCTGCCGCTATTTGTCGCCTCATCAATTTTTCGCCGGTATAAAGTTGCGGCTCTGGACCTGGTCCAATATGTTTGTCTAGGGCCCGTATATTGCCAAGCCACTTCGTATAGGGATGTTTTTTAGCCAATACTTTTAAAATTTCATCAGAATCGTAAAATTTTGCTTGTTCCATATCAATAGCGATCATACGCCCTGGCTCAATGGAACGTCGCACTTTAACCTTACGCTCTCCTAACGGACACATCCCCGTTTCTGAGCCAACCGCAAGAATATTATCTTCAGTAATTGCGTACCGCAACGGGCGTAAGCCATTACGATCCAGTCCTGCAATCGCCCAACGCCCATCATAAGCGGCAATAGCCGCGGGCCCATCCCAGGGCTCCATCACAGCATTGCAATACTCATAGAGTGCGCGTTGCTCGGCCGGAACAATATCGGCACGTTTCGACCAAGCCTCGGGAATTAAAAGAGCTTTGGCCATTGGCGCAGAACGGCCCGCTCGCATTAACAATTCAAACACTTGATCCAGAGCAGCAGAGTCAGAAGAACCCGGCTGAATAACAGGCTTTATGTGCCGTCCATCACTGCCAAAAACATTAGAGGTCATCCGGATTTCATGACTCTTCATCCAGTTCACATTCCCTTTAAGGGTATTGATTTCCCCGTTATGCGCCAACATACGAAAAGGTTGCGCAAGTCGCCATTCAGGAAATGTATTGGTGGAATAACGCTGATGAAAAATAGCAATGCGCGAAACAAAACGCTCGTCACGAAGATCAGGATAAAAATTATCGATTTCTTCCGCTAAAAACATCCCCTTATAAACTACATCTTGGGACGAGAGAGAGCAAACATACAGCTCATGCAGCCCCGCCTCGCGCGCCCTTTTTTCAATTCGTCTACGAATGATATAAAGCGCTCGATCTAATTCTTCTCTGTTTCGCCCGCGAGAATCACAAAATAAAACCTGCTCGATATCGGGCCTTGTTAAATTTGCCTTTTCACCAAGGCATCCCCCTTGTACAGGGACTTGACGCCAACCATAGATATAAAACCCATCACGTAAAATCTCAGACTCAACGATAGCACGAGACGCATCCTGCGCCCCAAAATCTGTGCGCGGCAAGAATACCATACCCACACAAATATCCTCTTCACCAGATTGATGACCTGTCCGCGCTACATATTCGCGAAATAACTCCTGCGGCACATTTAATCTAATGCCCGCTCCATCGCCAGTTTTACCATCAGCATCGACAGCCCCGCGGTGCCAAACGGCTTTCAAAGCCGCAATAGCCATTTCAACCACTTCGCGGCGCGGCGCGGCATCCAGTGTGGCTATCAGACCGACGCCACATGCATCATGTTCTGATGCAGGATCATAAGCATGATTATCAATCAGGTGTTGTTTTGTGTCTTGATAACAAGAAATACTATTTGTCATGATTCTGTCTATCTATCAGTCTTACGCTATAAAATCTGGCGATTGCTTTGTAGCCTTTTAAACTCTATTCCGCCGCTAGAGGGTGGATGGCTTTTTCTGTGATATACTCGATGATGCCAGCTGCGGCATCACGCCCGTCGCGAATGGCCCAAACTACGAGGGAAGCCCCTCTCGCAATATCACCGGCTGCAAAAACGCCTGGTCGATTTGTTGCCATGGTGACCGGGTGCACGGACACCGTTCCCCATTTTGAAACTTTCAACTCTGGAACATCAAATAAGGTCGGGATATCTTCCGGCTCAAAACCCAAAGCTTTAATAACAAGATCGGCCTCAAGATCGAACTCGCTATTTTCCATTTCCACTGGAATACGGCGGCCAGACGCATCTGGCGCTCCTAATTCCATCCGTACTGCGCGCAATCCAGTTGTTTTTTCAGCATCGCCCAAAATCGCTTTGGGCGCCGCGAGCCATTCAAACCGCACACCTTCTTCTTCAGCATGAAAAGTCTCACGAGCAGAGCCTGGCATATTATTTTTGTCTCTGCGATAGAGGCAAGAAACCGATTTTGCGCCTTGGCGAACCGCGGTTCGAACGCAGTCCATAGCCGTATCCCCGCCGCCAATCACCACAACTTTTTTACCCTTTGCGTCAAGATCACCTTGATCAAATTCGGGCACCTGATCGCCCAAACCTTTTCGATTTGATGCAATGAGAAAATCAAGGGCGGCAACCACTCCTTTATTTCCCGCACCCGGCGTTTGTAGGTCTCTCGGTTTATAAACCCCCGTCGCAATTAAAATGGCCGTGTGTTTTTGCTGTAACTGGGCAAGGCTTGCATCACGACCAATTTCAAAATTGGTCACAAACTCAACGCCGCTCTCGCGAAGATAGTCTGTTCGCCGAATGACGATATGTTTTTCTAATTTAAAATTTGGAATGCCGTATATCAATAATCCGCCAAGGCGATCATAGCGATCATATAGCGTGACCTGAAATCCGGCTTTACGTAATTCCTCAGCAGCAGCAAGCCCCGCTGGGCCAGCGCCGATGATACCAACCGATTGCTCATGCTCTCTTTTTGGCCGAATTGGTTTTATCCAACCTTGCTCCCAAGCTGTTTCTGTAATGTGAGTTTCAACAGATCCAATCGTAACTGTGCCATGACCAGATTGCTCGATCACACACGATCCTTCGCATAGGCGATCTTGCGGACAAATGCGCCCGCAAACCTCTGGCATATTATTGGTTTCAGAAGAAATCGCATAAGCCTCTTCCAATCGATCTTCCGCAACCATCTTTAGCCAATCAGGAATGTTGTTACCCAAGGGGCAATGGTTTTGGCAAAAAGGAACACCGCATTGTGAGCACCGGGCCGCCTGTTCTGCCGCGCGATCATCGGCAAAGCGTTTGTAAATTTCATCAAAATCTTCGCGGCGCATTTTTGCATCCCGCTTTTCAGGAGGGATACGATCTCTGTCCGTAAATTTCAACATTGGCTCAATGTTGGTCTGCTTCGACATAGGCCCATAGGCTCCCTTGATAGCATTATGCCGCCGATATGCCCACTGGCCTGGCTGGCAGAGAATAGCTTGGCGCAATAAACGGTTCGAGAAGATCACATTTTGCCGCTAAAGACGCGAAATACATCGAACTCATAAAACATGAACCCTGTATATGCGAGCTTTATTTCGGGCAATTAGGCTAATTTACCTAATTGCCATTACATATTGGGTTTTTCCACTAATTATAGGGAAAAAATGCGCCAGAAAGTCTAGAACTCGCCCCTATTTATAGTATGTAACGAAGTTTAGGCTCCGAATTCTGGGTAAGCCTCTAGCCCCAGCTCAACCTTATCAAGTCCCACCAATTCGTCTTCTTCACTCGCACGAATACCCATGATAGCTTTCAATGCAAGCCAAACAAGCATTGAGATCGAAAATACAAAGATTCCGATAACAACAACACCCGTCAATTGGCCCAACAAAGACACACCACTATTCGTCCAAGGAACGATCAATGTTCCCCATATTCCACAAAATAAATGGGCTGGGATGGCGCCAACAACATCATCAATCTTTAACCGGTCAAGAAGCGGAATGGCAAATGTCACAATCACACCGCCAACACTACCAATCATTACTGCCTGCCAAATTTCAGGCTGTAACGGTTCAGCAGTAATCGCAACCAAACCGCCAATAGCACCATTGAGCACGATTGTAAGGTCTACTTTCTTATAAACCAGCTGCGTACAAACCATTGCTGTAACGACACCTGCACAGGCAGCCATATTGGTATTGACAAAAATCTCCGCCACAGCAATGGCGTTTTCGATAGATCCCAGCGCTAATTGCGATCCGCCATTAAATCCGAACCATCCGAGCCAAAGAATAAAAACTCCGAGTGTAGCTAGTGGCAATGAAGAACCCGGCATTGGCGCTACTCGCCCACTTGTATATTTCCCAGACCGCGGCCCAAGCACTAACGCTCCGGCAAGCGCAGCCCACCCCCCTGTAGAGTGCACCAATGTTGATCCGGCAAAATCATCAAAGCGGGCATCAAGCCAACCACCGCCCCAAACCCAAGAAGCCTGTATCGGGTAAATAATCCCCGTAAGGACGGCAACGAAAATCAAGAATGGAAATAATTTTATCCGTTCCGCCACGGTACCAGAAACAATCGACGCAGCTGTGGCCACGAAAACCATTTGAAAATACCAATCAGAACTGGCTGCATACCCTGTTTTCGACCACTCACGATCATCAGCCTTCCAGAAAAAATCAAACCCTGCAAACCAACCGCCTGCTTCGACACCATAAATCAGATGATACCCAAAAAGCCAAACCATGAGACCCGCGATCGAATAAAGCGCAATGTTTTTCAAACAAATTGTGGCCGCATTTTTAGATCGAACCAGACCGACCTCCAACATACAAAAGCCAGCGGCCATAAACATAACAACCATTCCGGAAACCAAGAACAGGGTCGTGTTAAAAACAAAGATAGAAGCTTGTGACGCCTCCGAAAATGGTACCGTTTGGCTTGCCGCTTCTTGGGCCAACGCACTATCACACAAAGAAACAGCCGCCGCCAAACCACCGGCCCCAATTAACATTTTTTTTAATTTTCTATTGAGCTCGTTAAACTCACAATCAACCTTGCTTTTCATATGCCTTCTCATGCGTTAAAATCGTTAAACACAACTGGTTTTATTTTATTGTAAAGCTGCCGCGCCCGTTTCACCAGTTCGTATACGGATTGCATCTTCCATATCCAGAACGAAGATTTTACCGTCCCCAATGCGATCGGTTTTTACAGTCGCCTGAATGGTTTCTAAAACCTTTGGCGCCTGTGAAGCTTCAATCGCAATTTCAATTTTTAATTTTGGCATGAAATCAACTTGATACTCTGCACCGCGATAAACTTCACTATGACCTTTTTGTCTGCCATAGCCTTTGACTTCGCTTACCGTCATACCACTGACACCATCTTTGGTTAACGCTTCTCGCAATTCATCAAGCTTATGCGGCTTAATAATCGCAATGATATATTTCATAATGTTCAACTCCTTTAACTGCTGCTGGAGAAACTCCTCGCTTATTTGAGCAAGACGGCCCCGATAAGCCCGATGCCAATAAGGGTTTTTTCATGCTCAACACTCTCATTCATTTGCCGCACCCTCAACAGAGACCATGAGTGCAGTAAATGGCAGAAGATCCATTATTTGCGCCCTTATCGTTATAAAATTCAACAAACCCAAAATATTGCATCGCAACATATACCGCCTTAAGTATTTAGTCGACAATAAGGCGCATTGCAATATTTTTATTATAGAAATATTTTAGAATTCTATTTATTGTAGAATAATAGCATTTATAGCTATTTTTTTGATTTTATTAGTGGATAACGTAAAAAATTTCGAAAACCTGAGAATAATTTATTGTGCATTGCACATTTATGTGCATGTTTATGCTAATTATGAATCATTTTTTGCACTTATTTTTAAATTTTTCCAGGAGACACGATATGCAACAACTCTTTCAACTCACAAAAACCAACGCACATCCAGGCAATAAACCATCATCGACCCCAACCCCACGCGGAACCACTCCCTCACCATCGAAGAAACGCAGTGCAAACCGAAAAACCCTATCCACCATCTGCGCATTAACGAGCTGGCTTAGCATGACACCATTTTTGCATGCTCAAGAAGAGAGCCCATCCAAACCAATCACCCTTACCGCAAATATTACTTTTTCTACCGACTACCGCTTTCGCGGCATTTCGCAGACTGAAAATGATTTTGCTTTGCAAGGTGGGTTTGACGCCACCCATGAAAGCGGTTTCTATGTTGGTACTTGGGCATCTAATCTATCTGGATGGGGAACATTTGGAGGCGCAAACATAGAGTTAGATCTTTATGGCGGATACGCAACAACTTTAAATAACATCGATTTTGATGGCGGGATTATCTGGTATCTTTTCCCAGGCGGCCTCGACAATACCAGTTATGGCGAAATTTACGGCTCGCTCAGCAAATCGTACGATGATATTCATCTTAGTGTTGGCGCGAATTACGCGCCATCGCAAAGCGCTCTGTCTCAGGACGGCGAAAACCAGGATAACATTTACGTATACGGCGACGCCAGTCACGATCTTGGCGCATCACCATTCAGTTTTTCAACACACCTTGGTTATTCCAATGGTAACTCCGCACAAGGTCCAAACGGATGGGTCGCCTCACCAACTGGCAGCCATCTTGATTGGTCGGTTGGGCTAACATACGATATCCCATTTGGCCCCTTAGAAGCATCACTCACCTACATTGACACTGACATTGGCCGCGAAGAAGCCGCAGCCTTTGCGCTCATCAATCCCGGCTATCGATTTGGCATTGGGGCAGCTACGGCCGTATTTGCAATTTCAGGCAGCTTTTAAAGCGCTCAAGCACTTCCTTTCAGATGAAATCAAGGAGATGCTTTAGCAGGCTGCTGAAAAAGTCTCCAAATTTAGGGCAAATCGTGATTCAC
>CAYZLR010000096.1:0-12918 GCA_964479275.1 uncultured Caulobacterales bacterium | reverse complement strand
AATCATAAGTCGCTGAAATCACTCAATTGTAATTTTGAATTGGGCTCTAAGAAAAGAAACAGGGCTTGTATGCTTACTTGCTGAGGCTATCAATGATAAAGGGTTTTATGTTTTCCACGAGAATAGCAACGCCTTTTTCATTGGGGTGAATGCCGTCAGCTTGATTCAGTTCCGGGCGTGCCGCTACACCTTCGAGTAAAAATGGATAAAGAGGGAGGTCATATTGTTTGGCAAGGTCGCTATAAATTTTGTCAAATTTTTTCTGATATTGCGAACCATAATTACCCGGTGCTTTCATACCGGCTAACAATATCACTAAATTGCGTTTTTTTGCAGATTTGATAATTTGTTCCAGATGGCTTCTGGTTTTTTCAGGGGCAATGCCTTGTAAGAGATCATTGCCGCCCAGAGCAATTAAAATGCCATCCGCATTTTGCTCTACTGACCAATTAAAACGGCTCAGGGCATTGCCTGTTGTATCGCCAGAAACACCAGCGTTTATAACCATGATTTCATGTGATTGTTCTCGAAGAGCGGCTTCCAGTTTTTTGGGCAGTGCTTGATCGCGTGGCAATCCATATCCCGCTGTAATGCTGTCACCAAGCATGACCAGCGTGAAATTCTCGGAAGGTTTGAGGGGGGTATCAGAGTGCGATGCATGTGTTTTGTGGACAACCTGAGTGGAAATCTCATTGTGTTGGTCGTTATTGGAATATGATGATTTGGTGATTTTTGTTTGCGCGGAGTCACATGCTGCAGCTCCAATACACAAAATACATAGAAATAAGAATGCAGCGGTCTTTTCCAAAGATTTCATTGGAATCTCTTTATTTTGATTTTTTATAGCGCCCAGTTTTTATGGTTAAAGCAATATGACTTTTTTGTGAAGTCCATCAAACTCGATAATCCGGGAAATTTTTTTCAAAAAGATAGATAATTCATCCCTTTAGGCTATCCATTGCAAAATTCACGGTGCCAACATAGTGTCTTTGTTCTAGTGAGCATGATCATTCTATTGGCTCGTTCTGTTGAAAGAAAAACCATTGAACGCAGAAAATATTCTAACCGCTGACCGAATTAGCCTGACTTTGTCTAGCAAAGCTGGATCCGTTAAAATTCTACATGATGTTAATCTTCACATAAAGCCGGGAGAAAGAGTAGGGATTGTCGGGCGCTCTGGTTCTGGAAAATCTTCTTTGTTATCTTTGCTCGCAGGACTAGAAAAACCAACCCAAGGAAAAATTCAAGCGAACGGATTTGGTTTGTCCGGGATGGACGAAGAAGCATTGGCGCGGTTTCGGCGGCGTTCTGTTGGCTTTATATTTCAATCATTTCATTTGATCGCAACGATGACTGCATTAGAGAATGTTGCACTACCGCTTGAATTTATTGGTGATCGAAAAGCCTTTGAAAAGGCGCGCTCTCTTTTGGCAAAGGTGGGATTGTCTGAGCGTACAGAGCACTACCCAGATCAGCTATCCGGGGGCGAGCAACAAAGAGTTGCAATTTCACGCGCAGTGATAGGGCATCCGCCGATCTTATTGGCTGATGAGCCCACAGGCAATCTTGATGAGAACGTCGGTGGCAAGATTGCGGATATGTTATTCGCGCTCCAAAGAGAAAATAAATCTGCACTTATATTAGTGACGCATGACCTTGAGTTGGCGGCACGGTGTGATCGGGTTTTGGAAATGGTCGATGGCCGCTTGATAGCCGCTAACCAAATGGGGAAACAAGAAACCTCGAGTACAAGCGCGTTTGCGGAGCCGGAGATTTGATAAAAGCAAATTCAAAAGCAACGCAGGTAAATGACCGGACCTTCGAGGGATGGGGGGCAGCTTATAAGCTTGCTCGCAGGGAATCTCGGGCGGGATTTAGGGGGTTCCGTATCTTTGCTGTGGCGCTCATCTTGGGGGTTTTTACTATTGCTGCTGTAGGCTCCTTATCATCTGCGTTTTTATCGGGACTTAAAAAAGAACAAGCACGTTTATTGGGGGGAGATTTTGAGGTCAGTGCGACAGATGTTACATTGCAGGATGATTTGCTTTCCTGGTTACGTGCACGCGGAGACGTATCGGAAACCATTGATGCTCAATTTATGGTCCATCGATTAGATGGTGAAACCCGTTCGGTCGTACAGCTGAAAGCTGTTGATCAGGCTTACCCATTATTGGGGCGGTTGGAGCTTTCGAGTGATGCAGGATCGCAGACTGTAAAAAGTATCCACTCATATAATATTGACGAGGATGGCCAAACCATTTGGACAGCGTTTGCTGACCAAAAATTATTTGAAAAATTGGCAATTGAACCGGGTGGTAAAATTTCTATTGGTGATGCCACATTCAGAGTTTCAAAGGTGATTGAGAGGGAGCCAGATAGAGCCAGTGCCGGATTTTTATTAGCACCAAGATTAATTGTAAGCTTGGATGGCGCTAGGGCGACAGGGTTATTGAAGAGGTCTGGCTTAGTGCGTCGTAGCGCGCGGATTAAGTTGTTTGATCAAAAAAAAGAAAATTTTGCAGATGCGTTAAAGATAAAATTTCCAGAAAATGGATGGCGTGTTCGCAGTGCAAATGATGCGGCCAGGGGGCTACGCCGCATGCTTGATAATCTGGATGTTTTCCTAACCATGGTCGGTCTTGCTGCTTTGGTGATCGGCGGTGTTGGAGCGGCAAATGCAGTGCATGCATACATGCAGCGTAAGCTGCCAGTGATTGCGACAATGAAATGCATTGGTTTAACTAGCGACTTCATTATGAAAACCTACACACTGCAAGTCTTAATGGTTGCCATTATAGCCGTCTTTATTGGTCTTGTTGCAGGTGCTGCTGTTCCTTTTGTTGTGATACAACCTATGGCGAGTTTATTACCCTTTCAGGCTGAGATCGGTGTATATCTTCCGGCATTGGTCAGGGCAGGTATTTTTGGTGTTTTGGCAGCTTTAACTTTTGCTTTGTGGCCATTAGCAAAAGCACGCCTTACCCCGCCGGCTCAATTATTTCGGACATTGGTAGAGGCGCAAAAAATTCTACCAACACGGCGGGACTTAGGGGTTATTGGTCTTCTATCATTACTGTTTTTTGCATCTATACTGATTTTTTCTAAAGATAGAAATTTTGCCTTTTTCTTCGCTTTGTCGGGTTTTATTGTGTACGGCTTGCTGCGTCTTGCTGCCTGGGGTTTTGTAAGGGTGATTAAGGTTTTCTGGAAACCGAAAGGATCGGCATCCCGGCTTGCTATGGCCAGTTTAACCAGGCCAGGTTCGGCTACTGGTAGCGTTATTGTCTCCATTGGTTTAGGTTTGAGTTTGCTAGCCACTATTTCTCTCATTGATGCCAATTTAAGTCGAGAAATAAGAAGTGCACTTCCTGATCGTGCTCCTGGGTTGTTTTTTTCTGATATTGAATTTCAAGATAAAGAAAATTTTGATGAGTTAATCGACAAAATTGCGCCAAATGCAGAATATGAACGATTTATGATGCTCCGTTCTGGCATTCGTTTATTGAACGGAAAACCTTTAACGTCCGTTGAGGGGGCTGAACGTTCAGGCTGGGCTCGGCAAAACGATTGGGGTGTTACTGTTCAGGCCAAGATCCCAGAAGAGTTAGGGGTAGTGACGAGTGGCACACCTTGGCCCGAAAATTATCGCGGTGCGCCCCTAATTTCCTTGTCGAAGTGGCAGGCGGAACGTTTTGAATTGGAAGTTGGTGAAACCATTACGTTAACAATCGCTGGGCGTGATGTCACGGCAACAATTGCGACATTGCATGATGTGAATTGGGATCGGAATGGGATTAATTTTGTTGCAATCTTTGCGCCGGGAACATTGGAGGCGGCGCGCCCCACTTCTATCGGTAGTCTACGATTGAGACATGAGGAGGGAATACAAAAAAATCATGTCGCTCAAGAGGATGGAATCGTTGAGACACTATCTGCAAGCTATCCTGATGTCACGATTATCCGTACGCGTGATGTCACTGCATCTGTTGCGCAAATTATTGATGGTATCGGCTTGGTGATTAGGGCTTTAAGTGGGGTAGCGTTATTGGCCGGCGTGATTGTTTTATTGGGCGCTGTAGCTGCAGATTTTCGACGTAAATTAAAAGATGCCATGATTATGAAAACTCTTGGCGCAGGGCGTGCAAGAATCTTAACGGCATTTGCGGTAGAGTATGCTTTGCTAGGATTAATTCCCGCTATAGCCGCTGTCATTGTCGGCGCCACCGGATCCTGGTTTGTTGTTGCTAAACAAATGGAGCTCGATTGGCAATTAACGCCGCAAATATTGTTCCTGATTATCGGGGGTACATTATTCACTACATTTACCGTCGGTATCATGACGGCATGGAAGGCTTTAGGCACCAGGCCGTGGCCAATTTTGCGCAGTGATTAACTGAAATCTATTTACATTTATGGATTTTTTTTGCGGGTATGTGCTTATTAAAAAGGCGGCTAAATAACATATCCAGCCGCCTTTTAACATTCATGATTGTCGAAACAGCATTAGAAAATAAAATCAGAGGCTGTTAGATCGCTCGCATTAACACCGAGCAAGGTGATTGAATTTGAGCCATCTGTAATGACAGCATTGCCGTCCAAATCGCTGGAAAGGTTTGAGGCAACGTCTGCAAAGTCACTAAACGCTGTGACAGCTGATAAATTAATTACCTCGATTGTGTTGGTGACGGCAAAATCCACAATGGTGTCGTTACCAAATCCGTCTTCGAAGACGAAGAAATCGGCGTTGCCACCACCGGAAAGTTGATCGTCACCATTTTGGCCGAACAGAAAGTCATTGCTTTCTCCGCCGTTAAGAATGTCATTATCATTCCCGCCAAATAAGAGATCATTACCAACTTCGCCATTGAGGACATCATCTCCGTCGTCTCCGCGAAGGGCATCAGCCTGTGCTCCGCCATTGAGGGTGTCATCCCCAGATCCGCCGTTAAGCTGATCAAAGCCTCCATTACCGGTGAGAACATCGTTGTCTTCGTCTCCGTTCAACGTATCGTTGCCAAGACCACCTAACAATATATCGCTACTAGTGCCGCCTGATAACAGATCATTATTAGCCCCGCCCAAAATACGGTCGGCACCGCTGCCACCATTGATAACGTCATTGCCAGCATCACCGTTGAGTAGATCCGCTTGTGCACCGCCTTCAAGGGTGTCGTCGCCTGCGCCGCCATTTAGTGTGTCGAAGCCCGCTTCGCCGTTTAAAAAGTCATTTCCGCCATTACCATTTAAAAGGTTGCGTTGATTGTTACCAGACAGATTATCGTCACCTGATGCAGAGCCGGTAATGTTTTCAATACCGGTTACAACATCGCCGACAGAGGCTGTACCATCGCCATTATCATCAAGATCAAGAGTTGTTCCCGGGCCTGCGTTAAAGAGAATGGTATCAATATCAGCGCCGCCAATCACGGTGTCTGCTCCGCCAAAGGAGTGGAACACATCATCGCCGTCGCCGCCGTTGAGGATATTGGCTTCATTGTTCCCAAATAGGCCATCGTTAAAGTCAGTGCCGATAATGTTTTCAACATCATCGATTTCAAACAAAACGGTTCCGCCAGCGGCAGGGGGTACGGTAAGAACGCCGCCATCCTGGCCCGGAGTTCCTGCGCCGCCTGCGGAGTTGACATCCAGATCAACAACAATGCCTTCCGCGCGCCCGGAAAAATCAACAGTATCGGTGCCAGATCCTGCGTTGATCGTATCTATGCCATCTGAATTTATCTGGTCATCTCCTGAACCTGCGACAATAAGATCTTCTCCGTCGCCTCCAGTGATTTGGTCTGCACCGGCATCACCGATGATTGTATCCGCCCCGGCTGCACCAGTCAGAGTATCATCGCCAGAATCGCCCACAATTAAAGCGGCAGGATCAGTTCCGTTTCCGTTATTCGAATTTGTCATGAGTATCTTTCCTTGCGTTGATTTCAAAACTTTTAGGATCATTTACCTGTTTAGGGGTGACCGCAGGGGCAGGTTACTTTTTTGATGTTCTGTCGCCACCCTCAGAAGGATCATACAAATTCAAAATTTGTTTATGTTTTGCGATTGAACTATTTTGTATAAGGCGATTTAAAACAGGGTGTAGTGGTATCCCGTTGTATTTCATGCAATCTTTGGTTTGGTTTTGAAAATTTGGTTGTCACGATAGTGTGACTTCATTTGATGAAACCTTTTCGCGTGAGCTTGTGTTTTTTTGGCCTCAAGAAACCGATGATTTTATCGCTCCAATTGAACGAAAATTCATCAAAGTAATTGTGAAAGATCTCAGTGTCTGTCCGGGAATTCAAATTTACAGAGATACAGCCTAAATTATTAGGTCATCGGAGAAGGTTCATAGCAAATTTTGTCTCAAAAAATGCCGAGATATCGCGCAATTTTGAATCAATCTGCTATTCTCGGACAGACACTCAGACGTTGCTTAGGGGGCGACGATAATTAAAACTCTGACTAGTATTGTCGATAAAATAAGCCCATATGAGTGTAATTACCGAATCTCGGGCATGGTTTGTTAACGCTCTGAGGTCATAATGAGGCTTGTAACTCGGATTGAATTTCATGCTCTTCGAGTTTACATCAATACTAACTTACTTTATTCCCAAATGAGGACACGATGAGAGATCCAGTTGCCACATATGAAAACTACCTCACGCCTATGGTTGTTGAGCAGACGAGCCGAGGTGAGCGATCATATGATATTTATTCAAGATTGTTAAAAGAACATATCATCTTCATCGCCGGTCCGGTTAATGATGCGATGGCAACAAGTGTGGTTGCGCAGCTTCTATTTCTTGAGGCGGAAAACCCCAAAAAAGAGATCAATTTATACATTAATTCACCAGGTGGCTCGGTTTCATCTGGTTTGGCGATTTATGATACCATGCGGTATATTCGCCCGGCCGTATCCACTATGGTTACTGGCATGGCTGCCTCAATGGGATCTCTGCTTTTGACAGCGGGTAACAAGGATATGCGGTTTTCATTACCAAATTCGCGCATAATGGTACACCAGCCCTCTGGTGGCTTTCAAGGACAAGCTTCTGACATTGAACGACACGCCAAAGATATTGTCGAATTGAAACGTCGTCTCAATGAGATTTATGTGCATCATACTGGCCAAGCTTATGATGTGATCGAAAATACGCTCGATCGTGATCATTTTATGACACCTGAAGAGGCCGTTAATTTTGGGTTGATTGATAAAGTGTTAACCGAACGTAACCCAGAGACAGCAGAGTCTGAAAAATTATAATGATTTAAGAGGCTTAGGGCCATACATAGTGTGGTGATGGCCGCTTCTCTTTGGAAGGGGTTTTGTGATGCCTGAATGCAATGGAATTTGGGCAATTGACACGAGGATAATTTGGTCGAATGATGGTGCTAAACAAGGGCTGGCATCTTTTATGCACCAAAGACAGGATATTGTCCGAATGACGTTTGGGCGGTACCAAATTGATAAGAAGCACAAATGGTCACGCAATCTATGGATTGTGTCGGAAGAATGAAGAATTATCAGCACATGTATAGTGCTATTTAGGAGTGTTGTTGTGAGCAAAGTTGGCGGAAAAAGTGGTGGCGGCGATAGTAAAAATACTTTGTATTGTTCTTTTTGTGGAAAGAGTCAGCACGAAGTCAGAAAGTTAATCGCTGGTCCCACAGTTTTCATCTGCGATGAATGTGTCGAGCTTTGCATGGACATTATCCGAGAGGAATCCAAATCTTCTCTGGTGAAGGCTGGTGACGGAGTGCCTGCACCGTTACAAATCAACAAAGTACTTGATGATTATGTTATTGGTCAGGCTCATGCTAAGCGCGTACTCGCTGTTGCTGTGCACAATCACTTTAAGCGCCTGAATCACACCAGTAAAAACAATGATGTTGAGTTGGCCAAATCCAATATTTTGCTAGTGGGACCAACGGGTTGCGGGAAAACATTATTAGCCCAAACCCTTGCACGTATACTTGATGTACCCTTTACCATGGCTGATGCCACGACGCTGACTGAGGCGGGTTATGTCGGTGAGGATGTTGAAAATATCATTTTGAAGCTATTGCAGGCGGCTGATTATAATGTAGAGCGCGCGCAAAGGGGCATCGTCTATATTGATGAGGTCGATAAAATCAGTCGAAAGTCTGATAATCCTTCAATCACAAGGGATGTTTCTGGTGAAGGCGTCCAGCAAGCTCTTTTGAAAATTATGGAGGGGACTGTTGCTTCTGTTCCTCCTCAGGGAGGGCGTAAACACCCTCAGCAGGAATTCTTGCAGGTGGATACGACCAACATCCTGTTTATTGTTGGCGGTGCTTTTGCCGGGCTTGAGAAGGTGATTGCCAATCGTGGTGACGGGGCCTCAATCGGCTTTGGGGCGAAGGTTAAAGAATCAGATGAACGCCGGGTCGGTGACATTCTGCGCGAGGTTGAACCGGAAGATTTGTTGAAATTTGGGCTCATTCCTGAATTTGTTGGGCGTTTGCCTGTGATTGCCACATTGGAAGATCTTGATGAAGATGCGTTGGTTCAAATTTTGACCACGCCAAAAAATGCCTTGATTAAGCAATATGCACGTCTTTTCGAAATGGAAGACGTGAAGCTGACTTTCACCGATGATGCGCGCTCTGCGATTGCCCGTCAGGCAATTGCCCGTAAAACCGGGGCACGGGGCTTGCGCTCTATCATGGAGGGTATTTTGCTAGACACAATGTTTGATTTGCCAACCATGGAAGGTGTTTCCGAGGTTGTGGTCAATGGTGAGGTTGTTGAAGGGAAAGCGCAGCCACTTTATATTTATGATGAGCGTGCCAATGAAAAGGTCGAGGCTGACGCGAGCGCTTAACTTCATTCAAGAAATTCTAATCATTTTTCTAGAAAATCTAAGGAAGCGGGCCGTCAGTCCCGCTTTTTTTATGACGCCTTGAATATCTATTCATCAATACCAGATAGAGTCATGAGCAACAGATAGAGTCATGCACGATGCTATCAGCGACATGTGAATAAATTGCTCTGATATTGGTGGCGTCGACGCTTGCTGCATAAAAGAGAACAGTGCATCTTGTTGCAAAAAGAGTTTTCGACGATTCTGATATGAGTTTTTGCCAACTCATATATTAGGGTCAGTAATGATTGCGTGGTTTGAATTGATCTAACCTCGCCAAAGGAGTTGAATAGATGAGTGAGCCAACCGTTTATCCGGTACTACCATTGCGCGATATTGTGGTTTTTCCGAATATGATCGTACCGCTATTTGTAGGCAGAGAGAAATCCGTCAAAGCTCTTGAGAACGTTATTGAGAATGATCGCAAGATCTTGCTGGTCTCTCAAAAAGACCCTAATGATGATGACCCCACACCAGAGAATATCTATGAAATGGGTGTCGTTGCCACAATTATCCAATTGTTGAAATTGCCAGACGGAACGGTCAAGGTTCTGGTCGAGGGCGAATGGCGTGCAATTATTGATGAGTATACGCGCACTGAAGATTATTTTGAGGCAAGTGTTACACCGATTGAGCAAGATGCTGGCGAAGAAGAGGAAGTGACAGCCCTCATGCGTTCTGTCGGTACGCAGTTTGAGAGCTATGTCAAGCTCAATAAACGAGTGCCGCCGGAAGTTATTGTCTCAATCAATCAAATTGATGATGCGGCCAAGCTTGCGGATACTGTAGCGTCTCACTTGAATATCAAGCTTTCAGAGAAGCAGGAATTGCTTGAAATCGTTTCCGTTCCAAAACGCCTCGAGAGGGTTTACACCTTCATGGAGGGCGAGATGAGCGTACTACAGGTTGAGAAGAAAATTCGTAACCGCGTAAAACGCCAAATGGAGAAAACACAGCGGGAATATTATTTGAATGAGCAAATGAAAGCGATTCAAAAAGAGCTTGGTGAAACTGAAGATGGTAAAGATGAGATCAGCGAACTAGAAGATCGTATCAAGAAGGCTAAATTTTCCAAAGAAGCCAAAACCAAGGCTGAGGGCGAGGTAAAAAAGCTGCGCCAAATGTCACCAATGTCGGCTGAGTCAACCGTGGTTCGAAATTATCTTGATTGGATGCTTTCCATTCCGTGGAATAATAAAGCCAAGATCAAGCATGATATGAAAAAATCACAAAATGTTCTTGATCAAGACCATTATGGTTTGGAAAAAGTAAAAGAGCGTATTCTTGAATATCTAGCAGTGCAAAAGCGCACCAATAAACTAAAAGGCCCAATATTGTGTCTCGTGGGACCTCCAGGTGTTGGTAAGACTTCGCTGGGGAAATCAATTGCGAATGCAACTGGGCGAGATTTTGTTCGCGTCTCTCTTGGCGGGGTGCGCGACGAGGCAGAAATTCGGGGGCATAGACGAACCTATATCGGCTCTATGCCAGGTAAAATTATTCAGTCGATGAAAAAGGCGAAAACCTCAAATCCGATGTTTCTACTCGATGAAATTGATAAAATGGGACAGGATTTTCGCGGCGATCCAGCATCAGCCCTATTGGAGGTTCTAGATCCGGAACAAAATGCAACCTTTGCAGATCATTATCTTGAGGTGGATTACGATCTCTCTGATGTCATGTTTGTCACAACAGCCAATAGTCTTAATATGCCGCAACCATTGATGGATCGTATGGAAATTATCCGTATTCCTGGGTATACGGAAGATGAAAAGGTTGAAATTGCGCGTCGCCACCTCATTCCCAAGCAGCTGGAAAACCATGGCCTGAAAGAAGGTGAGTGGTCCATTAGTGACGATGGGTTGCAAAGTCTTATTCGCCTCTACACGAGAGAGGCTGGTGTCAGAAATCTTGAACGAGAAATTGCGCGCTTGGCGCGCAAGGCGGTAAGAAAAATTGAAAGCTCTGATGTGGAGAGCGTCGAAGTTTCTGCAGAAAATATTGCTGAATATTCTGGTGTTGCCAAATTCCGATTTGGTGAAATCGAAGGTGAAGACAAGGTCGGTGTTGTAACGGGTCTTGCATGGACATCTGTTGGCGGCGATATTTTGACGATTGAAGCTGTCAAGATGACGGGGAAAGGCCGCATGACTCCAACAGGTAATTTGAAGGATGTCATGAAAGAATCCGTTTCTGCGGCTTCTTCTTATGTCCGTTCGCGAGCCGCTGAATTTGGGATCGAGCCACCCGTATTTGAAAAGACAGATATTCATGTTCATGTACCCGAAGGTGCGACCCCTAAAGATGGACCATCGGCAGGTGTAGCTATGGCAACAGCAATGGTTTCGGTGCTGACAGGTATTGCAATTCATAAAGATATCGCGATGACGGGAGAGATCTCATTGCGTGGTCGTGTCTTGGCGATTGGTGGTTTAAAGGAAAAGCTACTCGCGGCCTTGCGCGCTGGCGTTAAAAAGGTTTTGATTCCGGAGGAAAATGAAAAGGATCTTGCGGACATTCCTGATAATGTCAAAGATGCTCTTGAGATTGTCCCTGTGGGAACTGTTGATCAGGTGCTCCAACACGCATTGGTAACGCAGGTCACACCGATTGAGTGGATTGAGCCTATCGTGGCGTCAGGAGATGCTGGAGATTCGGGCGCTGTGGTGAAGCATTAAATGTGGCCACTTTGTTGATGGTCGTTTCGCAGGTGCGATCGTAAGAGTCTGATACAAAATTCTCTTTTGTCTGGCGAAAATGGGTTTTTCGAGAACCGGAATGCAATGTACACATTGTACATGAGTGCTGGAAGCGCAAGAAAACCACTTTTCAGGCGGGAAGGTAGATTTTAGAATTGGGCTCTAAAGCCCAAAATTAAGGTATAGTTTATGGATTACCGTTCTCCCAAAACTTTGGCCCATGACTGTATGGTGATGGGGCAGGTTCGCGAGGAAATTGATCGCCTCGATCAACTTCTGGTCGAGCTCATGGCCGAACGTCAAGGCTACATTGAAGCGGCAGCCAGAATTAAACCTGCTAAGTCTGAGGTGCGTCTTGAGTGGCGCATAGAGGATGTTGTCAGCAAAGTGCTTGTCCATTGTGACAAAACTGGATTGTCAAAACGAATCGCGGAGCCGGTCTGGCGCCAATTGATTGAATGTTGCATTGCACATGAGCATGAAAATTGGCATCTGCACCATTCTGAGTATGAGGAAAAAGGCAATTAAATACAGTGATTTGATAGTTTTTTTGGAAAAATATCGGATTTTTGTGTTATAAAGCTTTCAACAGACATGGTGTACACCCCATAATTGATTGTAAATGGTGGTTGGGGCCTGGGTGTTAAGTTGTTTCGAGATCGGCATTATTGATCTGGAGAGGTTGTTTGGGTTTTGAGGCTGCAGCAGTCTTTTGGAAAGTCAAATCTTAATCAAAATTTTAAAGGTAATATTATGAATAAAAATGAATTTATCGACCGCGTAGCTGACTTTGCCGATATGAATAAGGCGGAGGCCGGACGGGCTGTTGACGCTGTATTTGATGCGATTACAGAAGCGTTGAAAAAAGGTGATGACGTGCGTCTTGTCGGATTTGGTACATTCTCAGCTGCAAAGCGTGCGGCGAGAGAGGGGCGTAATCCACGCACAGGCGAAACCATTCAAATTAAAGCTAGTATACAGCCTAAGTTCTCGGCTGGTAAGGGATTAAAAGACGCGCTGAATTAATTCTGGTCAGTGATAGAGTGAAAGAGCATGTTCAACGCATTAATGCTCATGATCTCTAATAGTTTACTCTTGCCCTCACTTGCTATGTATCCATTATTTTGGCGATAAATGTTGCGCACTTATCGCTAAATTCACTCACCTGCTTCCGGATACTCTAAATCCCCTTTGCAACAAATGGAATCAAGGGGAAGCTTTTCAATGTTGTTGTGTCGTGTTTCCTGAGGGTTAACCGCTAGTCACTTGGGCGGGGAATGCTCTAACAGGCAGCTGAAAAACTTCAGTTTTCATGGTTTGAATAGCAGGGC
>CAYZLR010000095.1:0-13169 GCA_964479275.1 uncultured Caulobacterales bacterium | reverse complement strand
AAGATTCGGAGACAATTAAAACCACATTCACGACCAAAGACCGCTTTGGCCGACCGTAGTCTCCTGCGCGAGTGTTTAGTGGCTCATTTACGGGTCGCTTTAATTACAAACAGCTTTAATTCCAGCCATTGTCGTTTCAATCACTTTTTCTTGGGCCTTTAAACTATAGTACATTGGCAATCTTACCAGCGTTTCGGATATCTGATTAGTTACGCTCATATCATAAGGTGTCTTCCCGTATTTTTTCCCAGCAGGAGCCGAATGTAGGGGGACATAATGAAAAGGCGTTGTCATGTTACGTTCTTTCATAAAAGCAATAAAGCTTTGCCGCTTTGAAAAATCTTTAAATATTAAATAATACATATGCCCATTATGGGAATACCCTTTAGTCATTTGGGCTAATCTTACGCCGAACTTTTCGGCCAAGGGTTTAAAAGCCTGATGATAAGAATTCCACAACTCAAGCCGGCGTTCTAAAATATCTGATTCCTTAACTAATTGTGCGTATAAAAATGCTGCTATGAGCTCCCCTGGCAAATACGATGAACCCACATCAACCCAGGTATATTTATCTACTTGGCCTCGGAAAAACTGGCTTCTGTTGGTGCCTTTTTCTCTGATAATTTCAGCACGATTTTGTAACTTTTTATTATTGATTGTAAGGGCTCCGCCTTCACCCGAAATTACATTTTTTGTTTCATGAAAACTAAATGTTGCCAAATCTCCAAAAGAACCCGCCTGGCGTCCGTTTAATGTCGCCCCTAAGGCTTGAGCTGCGTCTTCGATTAGATATAGATCATACGTTTTTGCCAAATCCACAAAAGCTTTCATATTTGCTATACGTCCCGCATAGTGCACGACGAAAATTGCTTTCGTTTTAGATGTAATTGATGCTTCTGCCTTCTGTGGGCAAATATTCAAGGTTATAGGATCTATATCAACAAAAACGGGAGTAGCGCCTCTCAAAACTACAGCATTTGCCGTTGAAACAAATGTAAATGATGGCATGATGACTTCATCACCTGGTTTTAAGTCGCATAATATTGCAGCCATTTCCAGAGCAGCTGTGCAGGAGTGGGTCAGTTTCGCGCCCTGGCATCCAATTTTATTCTTAAGCCATATTTCACACATTTTCGTATAGTGTCCGTCACCAGAAAGCTGGCCACGGTGAATAGCATCTGCAATGTGAAAGAATTCGTCTCCAACTGTAGCTGGCGCGTTAAAGGGGATGGCTTCCGATACCAATTCAGGCTTAAAGCCTTCTGCGGATGCCTGCTTAATATCATGTTTATTTGCTATCCCCATGATATTGGGGATAGCAAATAAATGTTACATTATGATTAAACTTTTCCTGTTATGCGCTTGATGAATTCAAGATGTTGTGCCTCTAATTCGGAGGCATAAAGTAAGGCCCATAATGACTCGCGTGGTTATTCTTCAATCAAATTATATACCCTGGCGTGGGTATTTTGATCTTATAAATGAAGCAGATGTTTTCATTTTTTATGATGAAGTCCAGTTTACACGGCAAGACTGGCGCAACCGAAACATCATTGTAACAAAACAAGGTGAGCAATGGTTAAGCTTACCCGTAAAGCATTCTGGCAAATTCGGACAATCCATTTTAGACACTGAAATTGCAACACATAACTGGTCTAGAAAACATTGGAATAGTCTTAGGGGAGCTTACGGAAAATCGACTGGTTTTAAGAAATGGGGGCGTTTAATTAATAACATATATACCGAGCTCGCAGATGAAACTTCATTAACGAAAGTGAATAGAAAATTTATCAAAGAAATTTGTAAGGCTTTGTTCATAGAAACAGAGTTTAAATGTTCTGCAGATATTCTTTCAGAACCGGGTAAAACTGAAAGATTAGTCGGTCTTTGCCAAGCTGTTGGGGGGACTGAATATATCTCAGGCCCTGCAGCTAAGGACTATATCGATACACCTTTATTTGAAAAAGCTGGCATTAAGCTTACATGGAAAACCTATCCAGACTATCAAATCTATACTCAAAATGATGGGCAATATAGAGCGGGTGTTTGCCTTCTTGATACGCTTTTCCAAGCTCCCGATATTAACCCATTAGCGGTCGCGGTATGACGTCTAAATCTCTAAAGCTCTCTATTGTTTCGACTCTATACGGCAGTGAAAAGACCGTTGAAGAATTTATCTCAACCCATGATACCATGGCTCAAAAACTGGTAGGTAAGTCTTATGAAATTATACTTGTAAATGATGGCTCTCCAGATAACTCATATAAGATTGCTCTAAAGCTTACCAAATCATTTCCTAAACTAACGCTTATCGATCTCTCACGCAATTTTGGTCATCACAAAGCACTACTGACTGGCATGCGGGCAGCAATAGGAGAAAACGTCTATATCTGCGACAGCGATATGGAGGAACCTCCAGAATGGCTCGAAAAATATTGGTCCCTTAAAGAAAATAGCGCAGGTGCCTTTGATGTCTTTGGCGGCGTTCAAGAGCAACGTAAACGCGGCGTATTGGATATATTTACAGGCGGATTGAGCTGGAAGTTATTTAGTTTTCTCTCTTCTACCGATCTCATTCCGAACCTCGTGACAGCGAGGCTCATGACACGGGCTTATGTGAATGCTGTTATTAGCTACCCCGAAAAACAAGTCTTTCTTGCCACTCTCTGTAGTGATGTAGGTTTTCAGCACACCTATATTCCTCTAGAGAAATACCAGTTCACGCCAACAACCTATACATTTCAAAAGAAACTTAAACTACTCGCAGATGGTATTACAGCTTTTAGTGTTAAACCTCTTTATCTCGGGGTTATTTTTAGTGTGATACTGGCCCTTTTCGGTCTCATGATGCTAGCTGTAACTCTCTACATGTATTTTAAGCTAGATACATTGCCTGGATGGGCGTCCCAAATGACGATTATAAGCTTGATTTTTTCAGCCCTGTTTTTTGTCTTAGCTATTCAAGGTTTTTATCTAGGACGCATCTTCATTGAAGTGCGCAACCGCCCGCAGACCATCATAAAAAGTATTGCGCAAAAAGGTAAAATCATATGAGTTCCCGTGAAAGAGATATCCGAAATTACTTCAAAAACACCTTTGAAGAACACGGGGAGAGCTCAGAAGGTCTGGATTATAATGGACGACAATCCCACTATCGTCGATTAGGCGTTTTAGTGAATGAAATTGACACCTTTGAAAATTTTAGCATCAATGATGTTGGCTGCGGTTTTGGCTCATTCTTGGATGCTTTATATGGGTCTGGGCGCAATAACTTTGAGTATACGGGATATGATCTTGTAGAAGAAATGACAACTCTTGGGCGGCAAAATTGGACAATAAAGAACCCTCAGCTAGAATTTATAACGGGCGGTACAGAGGCTTTAAAAATGGCAGATTACTCTGTTGCCTCAGGTACATTTAACATGAAGCAGCAAGCCCCTCATGACGAGTGGCATAATTATGTCCTAAAATGCTTGAAGGACATGATTGATCATTCAAAGGTAAAGATCGCCGTGAATTTTCTTACCTCGTATTCGGATGAAGAATATATGCGTGAGGATCTATACTATCCCGACCCACGAGAGATGTTTGACTTTGGTATGAAATTAACTGGTTCCGCAGCTATTCGTCATAATTACGGACTCTATGATTTCACACTCATCATCAATAAGAAATAGAGACTTCTTAACCGCTCCTGTCTTACTGGAACCCTATGGCATATAATATTATTATTGGCGGCGGTATTACAGGCCTTTTCTCTGCTCATGTTTTGCAAAAACGCATGCCTCATATCCCTGTCATTGTAGTCGAAGCGGCCACAGAAATTGGGGGTCTTTTAAAGTCCAAAAATTATAAAGATTATGGCGCCTTTGATTACGGCATTCATGCTTTTTATGAGACAGGCATAGATGAAATCGACAGCTATTTTTTGGACCTCCCCATCGATTGGAAACTTTTAACTGGATATGATCGTGACCTTGGCGGGGCGGCCTGGGAGAATAAGATCAATTATGACGCCCCTTATCTAGATGTCAGTACCCACAAAAAACAAGGTCAATATTTGCGAGAGCTTTGGGCTGCAATCGACAGTAAAGGCCCGGTAATGCCGCCTAAAAATGCACAAGATTGGCTGTCCTTACGCTATGGTATTTCATTGACAGAAAATATCCTCGCCAAAGCCGTAGCAGCGCGCCAGCATCAATCTGCAAAAGATGTGCATTGGCTGGCTGCCCGCGTTCAGGGATTAGAGCGCGTTGTCGCATGTGATGAGAGAACTGTTTTAGAACATTACAAGACTTTAGAATTCTCCTCAAGAATTGCGTTTCCCAATCAGCGGGACTATCCAGCTGAGATAATTCCTAACCGTAAAACATATTACCCCAAGGATATAGGTATCGGTCAAGTCATCAAGGCAATTGGAAAAGACTTGCAGCAACGCGGAGTAACGATACTCACATCAGCCAAATTGGTACATGCAAAATCAGGCCCAGGGAAGGTAGAAAATGTGGCCTTGCGTCATAGTGACGGAAATATAAGAGAATATGATGTTCATAGTGTCGTCTGCTCTGCTCCCTTACCAGCCTTTTTATTTGCTTTGGATAAGAAACCACCCGCGCAACCTTTTAAACCTGCACATCAAACTGTCATTTGTAATTTCATTTCTAATACGAAGCCAAAGGATGGTGGGCTTTATTATATTTTCTTTCACGGACATCCCCGTATGCACCGCGTGTCATTTCCTTATAATTATTCTGATGAAGATATTGGAAAACGCGGCGGTTATCCACTTTGTGTTGAAGCCGTATATCCGCGCGAAGAAAATACAGACAAAGCGGCTCAAATGGCCTTATCCGGTCTTATAGAAAGCGGGGTTGTTTATCAGACTAATGATATTATTTTTCAAAATAGCTATGTTAGCCAAGGTGGATATCCCAATATGTGTGTCGAGAACATTGATGCGCTTGAGTTCTATCGTAATTATATTGCCGAAATGCAACTCTCCAATCTGAAATCTGTTGGTATATTGTCTCGGGATGATTTGTTCTTCCAATTTGACCTCATCAAACACGCAAATGAGATATTGGTCTGACAAGATATCAAAACCATACATACTTCCTAAACGCTTAATTGATAGAAAGCTCTGAATTCTAAAATGGCGGGCAAAGTCCATCCTTAAAATATGATGCATTTACAAGACTTATATCACGAGAACGGGTCAGAAAACATAAGTGAATTACGCCGCTATATCCTTGCGGGCCTTATAAATACTCTCATAGGATTTCTTGTTTACGCCTGCTGTGTTAAGTTCATTCTTCTGCCCTTTTGGGCGGCTAACTTTTGTGCCATGATTGCTGGAATTATCAGTGGATTTATTCTCGCACGGTATTATGTATTTAATGTTTCTAGGAAGAATATTCTTCAAACGTTTCCAAAATATATACTGACTATAGGTCTTCAATTCGTCGTAAGCACGACCTTGATAGCTATTTTTATTCAGTATGGTTTGAACGATATTCTTAGCTATATTGCTAGCCTACCTATCATAATTTTGTTGTCATTCGTGCTGCAAAAAGTCTGGGTATTCCAATCTTATATAGAGAGCCAATGAAGTCCGATATGCTATATGAAAATACGCATTCTTTTAATCAACCGGCTCACATTTTACCCAATGTAGCATTTTCAACTCGACGTATTTTGAAAATGTGGCTGCCTTATGTGTATCTCTCCATTACTAAATATCAGGCTCAAAATGGAATGTTAGAATGAGTCAACGGGTCAAATCCTTTTACAAACTCATAACGTTACCTATTTTCTATGAATTTGTCCAAAGTGCATTGGGGCGCAAACGTACACGTGAATATCTGTGCAACGGCCCTTTAAAAACGGTAGCTGGGGATAAAGTTCTTGATGTTGGGTGCGGCCCTGCCACTCTACGCCCTTTTCTAGGAGATGTAGATTATTTGGGTATGGATATGAACCCCAAGCATATTGAAAAAGCCACACAAACATATGGACATATGGGTCAATTTATCTGCGGAAATGCCGTATCAGATATCAAAAATGCTTCAGGACCTTACGATATTATCATCTGCATTGGCTTGCTACATCACCTCGACGATCATGAAGCTATTGAGCTTTTAGACAAGCTTTCTGATCGCTTATCCCCTCATGGCCGCATCGTCACTTATGATCCTGTCTACATTGATAAGCAGAACTTTATCGCCAAGACATTAAATGATTTAGACTCAGGACAAAACATTAGAACAGCTGAGGGTTATATCAGTCTCTTCAACACAAAATTGATTTCTCTTCGAACAGATGTTTTAAGCGGAATGCTCAATGTGCCCTATAATCACTGCTGTAATATTGCGACAAAGAAATTGCTGTAATGCTACCGCAGCAAAGTCTCATATCTGAAGATTTTTATCCAAAATGGCTTAATCCTCTACTCTTCTGCTTTCTTGCGCTTATTGCAGTCTTGCAGGTCTTGATGGTCTTTAGGTTTGAAATAAATTGGGATGAATTTTTTCTGCTTGATTGGGTCTATAAATGGAATTCAGGTGAGCTGAATCTTGTCCTCCAAACAATATACTTTAGAGCTTTTACATGGCTTCCAGCCATTAGTGACAATGAGGTTACTCAAATTGTTGCCGCGCGTCTCGTAATGTTGGCTTGTTTAGGAGTAAGTGCAAGTTTCATCTACGGCATTTGCCGAAAATTCACCTCAAGAATTCCTGCTTTGCTCAGTTTAATAATGTTTCTAACCATGACCTTTGTCTTTCGCAACGCGACAAGCTTTCGGACAGACATGCTTGTAACTGTCGTTTTAATGGGTGTTCTATGGTGCCTTATGGTGCCTGTTTTAACTTGGAAACGTGTTTTGGTTTCCGGATTTTCATTGGGCCTTGCTGGTATGATCACGATTAAAGCTATTCTTTATGCCCCAATAATCGCGACAATACTTCTAGCCCATTGGGGTAATTCTAAATGGCAGTTTTCAATTTTTTTAAAATCTGTCGCAATAGGGGGCATAGCTATATTAAGTTTTACCAGTTTATATATCCTGCATAGCCTTGATATTGATTCATCTTTATCTTCAGCAACTTACATTTCACATTCTATCAATGGAAGTCTTTTCGAAGCTGGTCTTTTCCCACAAAAGAGAGCCCTGATCGCCGCTTTAATTGCGAACCCAGTTGTTTTTAGTATTCTCTTAATTGGAATATTTTGTAGTCTATTAAAAATGCGACAACCAAGCAATCATTGGGCTTATTTTGTTGCATTATCCTACGTCTTCCCTTTTTTAACTATTGTTTTTTATCGCCATACACACCCTTATTTTTACACATTCATGCTCGCTCCTGCCACTCTTCTTCTCGCAATTGGTTTAAATAGTTCATGGTTGAAAAAGAAAGTGGCCGTGACCATTGGAATCATTGCAGCCCTATTCATAAGTACTACATCAACTACAATTAAAAGTTTATCTCAAAACCTGGATACGCAAAAACAAGTTTTAACCATTATTCATGAACTTTTTCCAAATCCAACGCCTTATATAGACAGATGCGCTATGATTGCTTCTTACCCAAAATTTGGACTTTTTATGAGCCAATGGGTTATGGGAGATTATTACAAAACCAATAAGGGGATTATGAAAGATATTTTAATATCAAATCAACCTAAGTTTATATTGGCCAATATAGGTGGTTTGAAACTCGATAAAATTACAACAAATACAGACCGTAGACTTTTAAAAGCTGATGAGGAGCTCTTACAAGATAACTACATTCCGCATTGGGGCCCTGTTTATGTTGCAGGTAAAACCGTCCAAATAAATGGAGGTAAGCCTATAGATTTCCAAATTTATATTGCTGGCCATTATGGTGTTGAAGCAATGTATCCGCTGGAAATCAATGGAAGTACTTACCAGTCCGGCGATATCATCAATCTACAACAAGGCGTACAAAATTTATCTTCAAGAAAAACGCAAACATTAACATTACGATGGAACAAGCTCGAATATCCTAACACATCTCCTCCACAGAAAAAACTTTTTCACGGCTTTTATGCAATTGATTGAGGCCAGAAGGCTTTTTCAGATTAAGCAGTCATTTTGAGGTTTGTAATATATTTACTGTAATTAAATGGCGTTCCACACGGACTTCAACCGCGGATCCCTTGATTACAAAAAGATATATTGGAGGCACCACCCGGAATCGAACCGGGGTACACGGATTTGCAATCCGCTGCGTCACCACTCCGCCATGGTGCCATCCTAAGGAGCGCGGTATAGACATCGAGAGCAGCGGATGCAATGCGAAAATCTTTGCTTTAGATATGCATATGTCACATGCGGCAATAGAGCATTGCGCAAATGCGCCAATGAGGGGTATAGCGGCATAAGAATTTAATATGAGTCATAATATGTTTGATTTTTCCGCGGCCCGTGAACAGATGGTGGATTGCCAAATCCGAACGAGTGATGTGACAGATCACGACGTTATAAAAGCGTTTAAATCTATCTCTCGCGAAGATTTCGTGCCTAAATCCCAGCAAGCCCTCGTTTATGGGGATGCCCATATAAATTTAGACGACGGTCGTGTCATAATACGTCCACGTGATTTTTCAAAAATGGTTCAAGCCGTCAATATATTACCTACAGACGTCATTTTAGATATCGCCTGTGGGCGCGGTTATTCATCGGCCATATTGGCACAGCTTGGCGAGACTGTTGTCAGTTTGGAAACATCTGATGAAGTTGTTGAAAAAGCTTCAGAAAGACTAATCAACGCTGATATATCCAATGTGGCTGTTGTTAAAGGAGACCTCAAGTTAGGCGCGGCTGAACATGGGCCGTTTAATGTGATTTTTGTCAATGGCGCTGTGAGTGAAGTGCCAAAAAACTGGTTTGACCAACTCGCCAATGATGGGCGGCTGATTTGTGTTATCCAAAAGGGTGTCATCGGGCATGCGACTATTTTCCAGCGCTCAGGAGATGTTGTAGGTGAAACTATAGTTTTTGATACGTCATTACCAATACTTCCGGGGTTTGAGAGAAACACTGAGTTTGTTTTCTAACGTGTTAGTTTTGCGAACATCTTTTTATGTTCTGATCGCAATAGGTTTTGTTTTTCAAGCCTCTGCTGCAAAAGCTGAAACACTTCAGGAAGCCCTTATATCGGTTTACAAGTCTAATCCGGCTATGTTGGCCGCGCGCGCGCAAGTCCGAGAGATAGATGAAAATTATATCCAAGCGCGGTCCCAAGGACGTTTTTCCGCTGACCTCGCTGGTAGTGCAGGTTTTTCGGCATTACGATCAGCAGGGGCATTCGTGCCTGGATTACCGGGTGATTCATTTACGAGGGATGGAACGCCTTTAGCCGCTCAGTTAGAAATTATTCAGCCCCTTTATCAGGGCGGCAGAGTCAGGGCTCTAAAAGATCAAGCCAAAGCCAGTATACGCGCGGCGCGGGAGCAACTACGAAACACAGAGCAAGATTTGCTGCAGCAAGGGGCCAATGCCTATGTCAATGTTCTTCGAGACGAAGATGTGGCCCGCATTCGCCGTAATAATGTGAGCGTTTTAGCCCGTCAAGAAATGGCGGCGAAAGACCGTTTTGATGTTGGCGTGGGCACAAAAACGGATATCGCGCAAGCTCAAAGCCGTTTGGCAGCGGCGGAGTCAGGTCTAGCCCAAGCAGACTCTCAACTACAGGCGAGCCGCGCAACATATATCCGTGTGATCGGCCATACGCCTGTGGACCTGCAATCAATACCCGTTTTTGAACTGCCGCCAAATTTAGACACAGCCTTGGCCTTGGCCCGTGATAACAATCCGAGCTTGCTGGCGGCACGATATAATAAAGAGGCTGCCCAATCAGCTATTGGTGTTGCCAAATCTGCTTCAAAGCCTGTTATCTCCTTGAATGGGAGTTTGGCAGGTCAGCGCAGACAAATCGCTGGGCTACCGACAAATGACCAAGCCGCAATTTCGGCCCAAATAAGAATACCTCTATACTCAGGCGGCAATAATCAATCTAGAATAAGACAAGCGAAACAGGCGGAAACACGTATGGGGTTTGAAATTCGCGAGGTTGAACGCTCCATAGATGAAGGCGTTAGACAAATATGGGCGCAGCTTGACGCGGCACGGTTGGCGTTAAAATCAAGCCGTTTGCAAGTTCAAGCCGCTGAAATTGCCTTTGAAGGCGTTGAATTAGAGCAATCGGTAGGCACGCGGACAACATTAGATGTTCTCGACGCTGAACAAGAGGTGCTAAACTCCAAATTGTCAGAAATTGATGCGAAATTGAATTTGAATAGAGCAACATTTCAATTATTGACGGTTTTAGGCGTTTTTGACGCGACAGGCATAAGATTACCCGTTGATTACTATAATCCGGAAGAAAACTTTAATGAGATTAAAACAGATGGACTTGTCAGGTTTACGGACAAATTTGTCCCTGAACCAGTGATTTCGACGATTAAAAAGATTGGGAAATAAGTCAAGACGTTCAAAAAACTCACTTTTTTCAGAATTCTCCCAATAATTGAGTCTTAACTGACCTAGACAAGCGTGACGTGTTGTCTTAACTTTGGGGCGAAGTGGTAGGGGGAACTGCCATGGTTGTTAAGGAATTCAGCTATGTCTGAACATACGCCAGATACATCAAATGGTCTTGCAGACGGTCCAGAACCGAGCATGGAAGATATTTTGGCGTCTATCCGCAAGATAATTGCAGATGACGAAGACAATATGCCTGCTTTGGATATGGCAAATGAATTAAGCTCCGATATTGAGACAGCTAGTGATGTTTCTAAATCTGTAGAGGTAATGGATCTAGATATAGTCTCTGATGAAGCGCCCAGCGATGAAGAAATAGATCTTTTGATCGCTGATATGGATATGCTTGAAGCTGAAACCTTAGAAGCGAGTTCAAAAGAAGACGTTCTTGAGCTTTCAGTCGATAACGCAATGGAATTGGATATCCCTGAACAAGAAGACATCTCTAGTCTGACAGAAGACATATCAACGGCACCAGAAGCAACTCTGGTAAATGAAAGCGGTCTTGAAGCTGAAGACACGTCTGATGATGATTTGTCTGCGATGCTCGACGATATGATGAACAGCGATATTTCAGATTATAGTACTGATCTTGATGAGATAGAAAAGCTGACAGATGAAATCGAAACCCCTGAGTTAGCCTCGGAGAGCCTTGAAGATATCGTCTCTGAGTTGGATGATTTAGAGGACACTATCGATGATGATCTGGCCCTAGAGAGTGAACTGAACGCTGACTCTCTGGAAGGCGATGCCGATATGGCTCTGGTTAAGTCTTTAATGGCTGATTTAACAGGGGCTCCGCTTCATGATGATACTTCGCTAGAAGGTGATGCAGGCACTGAGATTAAGACCGAAATCGAAGATGATGCAGAAACTGACGTTAATGCAGAGCTAGAAGCAAACATAGAGACGGTGGTTGAAGACGAAGAGGATATTTTTGAATCTCTTGAAACCGCGCTAGACGACACACTTGATGACGATACAGTTGATGAAGCTGCCGAAAGCCCTGCATTAGATGCTTTAAAAGTTGATATTGATGATACTGATACGTCTGATGATGTGATGGATGAGATTTTGTCATTAACGCTTGATGATGAGATGGATATTCAAGACGAAGAGCTTGAAGCGTCTGGTGTTGATGTGCCCTTAAGCCTTAAAGATATTGCTGCGCAAGCTGAGGCCGAAGCTGATGCGATTGATGGCGGGCCGGCAATCGCGATGGTAGCTGTAGGGGCGACTGCGTTAGGCGTAGCCGCTAACCAGTCTGACGAGACATCAGAGGCCGATTTAGATGATTTGGAGTTGCCTCTCGAAGAGCCAGCGAAGTCTGATGACGTTGATGATATTTTGTCGATGCTCGACACCGCAGAAGACACGCCAGAGGAGTCTGAAGAGACAGAGGCCTCAACAGATATAGATATTCCTGTGGAAGCAGATGTTGAAACAGACACACAAATTGATACACATATACCTGACCCAATAACTGAGGAGACCCCCGAAATGCCAAGAGCTGCTAAAAAGGATGCCATCATAGGTGAAGTTACAGAATCGGCCACGGCTGATGTGTTCTCATCTTTGAACAAGGTTGTAGAAGAAAAAGCCGTGGTGGCAGAACGTGGCGACCGCATTGGCGACCTTGTCACAGATGCTCTGCGTCCGATGCTCAAAGAATGGCTTGATGAGAACCTCAAAGGTATTGTCGAGCGCGCTGTGACGAAAGAAGTCAAGCGTATTTCTTCAGGGAAATAATAGAGCCAAATAAGACTCTTTATCTCCCTATTATTTCGGGGTAGAGCCAGTCTAAATTAACCCGTCCTCTACCGTAGGGGGGTCTTATATTTGGAATACGCGATGCTCGACAATAAGTTCAATCCGCAAGAGGCCGAACCCCGTCTTTATAAGATGTGGGAAGATAGCGGCGCGTTTAAGCCCCGCGCAGCCAAACCGGGCGATACCAAAGACGATAATTTTTCTATCGTTATCCCGCCGCCCAATGTGACGGGCAGCCTGCATATGGGTCATGCGGTCAATAACACCATCCAAGATATCCTCGTGCGCTATAACCGTATGCGCGGTAAAGCCGTGCTCTGGCAGCCAGGCACAGACCATGCCGGTATCGCCACGCAAATGGTGGTCGAGCGTAAACTTGCCGCAGAGGGTAAAGCGCGCAAAGATATGAGCCGCGAGCAGTTCCTAAAACATGTATGGGCATGGAAAGCCGAAAGCGGCGGTCATATAAATCAGCAGCTAAGACGTCTTGGCTCCTCTTGTGATTGGTCGCGCAAGAAATTTACGCTGGGCGATCCTGAAGACCCGTCCGATAAAATGGCCGAAGCCGTTACCAAAGCCTTTGTTGAAATGTATGAGGCGGGGCTAATTTACCGTGATAAACGTCTCGTCAATTGGGACCCGCATTTCCAGACCGCGATTTCTGATCTGGAAGTCGAAAATATCGAAAAAGATGGTCACTTCTGGCACTTTAAATATCCTTTGGATGGTGGTGAGACTTATACTTACGTCGAGAAAGACGAAGACGGCAATGTCACTCTGTCCGAGGAGCGCGATTACATCTCTATCGCGACAACGCGGCCTGAAACCATGCTCG
>CAYZLR010000094.1:0-13337 GCA_964479275.1 uncultured Caulobacterales bacterium | reverse complement strand
ATGCCCTGCTATTCAAACCATGAAAACTGAAGTTTTTCAGCTGCCTGTTAAAGCAACATCGATATCAATCACTACGTGATGGCCTGCTTGAACCCAATCGGTCGGCGGTTGTCGAGTTGGAGAACGCTTTTGCATCGATCGCACATGATCTGTGGTTAGATGAGACTTACAATGTTGCGTCCACTAGGCTTAAATTCGCTACAGCAATCCGAAAGAGACATCTCGATGATCTGACAGATTCAGAAATTGACTATTTAATGTTCAAAGTTATCACAACAATGGGGGGCGTGAATACATTGAAATTTCTCCTCCCTCGGTATTTTGCGGCTTGGTTTTCGAATATCGATGGCGCTTGGTGTGTTGACATTAATCTAGCGAAGAGCAAACTTGAGATGGCCAAATTCGATGAATGGCCTGCCCCGCAAATTAAAAGTACCCTCGAAGCAATGAGAATCGCCGCGCATCATGAAATTCAAAGCGAGGAATTGTTGGGTCTTGGCCACGATGAGAATGCTGATCAAATCCTCGAGTGGGTCAATAATCAATTAAACGCCACTGGTAACAGGTAATCCATGAGAAAGTGTTTTTAGGGTATAGAATGGTATTCTTCGCTAGAAGTGATCGTTACTCTATGATTATACATAAGCCGCCAATTTTTTCTTATTTGTACATTACAATTGGTTTTGGTGGAGAGATGAGCATAATGCCCCAAGGGCTCTCGAACAGTGCTTCTACGCCAAGTGAGAGACTTATCTCATGTTCATCGAGATCATTTTGAATATGATCGCTCCAAAGCGCTAGAAAAAACATTATACTGGGTATTTCCGTTATCTTGTCGGCTTGTTATGATGATTTTAACGAAGGCCATTGAGGTTAATCGATAAATGATATTTTTAAGATTCAGTTTTGCAGTAATTGCATTTTTTGTGTCTGGTTGTGCTACGGCAATCGATAACCCGAGAAGTTTACTAGTAGATGAAAAGATGCCATTTGGACTCTCTTGGTCATTAACAAGCGAAGAGAAAGCTAATTTTGACGCAGAACACGCCGCTGAGTGTTTAGAAATATTCGAAGGCATGGAGCGTGAATCAGCCATACAGAACTGCCTTCAGGAAAGTCGTGTAAGTTCGCGCAAAGAATTACCCCCTCCGCTGGAAAACGGTTTTCTCGAAATTTTTCATACACCGAATGGAAACGTAATTGCGCACACACACATTCGGACTCTTTTTTGCGTCTTTTCCTGAGGTGTCAGAGAATGAGTCACAAAACATAGCGCAAATCATCGACTATGAAATTGAACAATGGACGTCGGCTTTAAGGCTTATGCATGGAGACGCATCAGCGCATGGACAAGTTCGGTTTGGCGGATTCGAAAGAATAGACGGGCCAGACGCCCCTTGCGCTGTATGGTATGTGAAACCTGTGGCAATCTTGTTATGCCGTTCTCGTCCGTTTACGGTGGATGCTTCGAAATCTAGTTTATCATTCGTTAGGCTAGATCGAGTAAGCGGGGGCCGCACACTGGAAAATCAAATTACACGTGACTAAAAAAAGTGGAATTAGAACGGGAAAAATAAACTTGAAGATTGCCGTTCAGAAATCAATTAACCAATTTCTGTAGAAGAGCCAAAATCAGTCGCACATCCAACAACTCACACGACTTTTTCAAAGGTGTTCCCCCCAGAACAAGCTCTCTTTATATCCGCTCGAGGATCAAACCAATAGTTGGGTATTTTTGGCCAATCAACCACTCTCCCCCTAAACCAACCGAGACCTTTTCACCGCTGCTTCAATGAAAGAGGCAAATAATGGGTGGGGTTCGAACGGTCTTGATTTAAGCTCCGGGTGATATTGCACGCCGATAAACCAGGGGTGATCGGGGATTTCCATAATTTCTGGCAAGCGCCCATCGGGGGATGTGCCGGAGAAAATAATTCCCTCTTGCGATAAACGATCCGCCCACGCCATATTCACCTCAAAGCGATGGCGATGGCGCTCCTCAACACTTTCGCTGTTATAAATCTGTGCGACTTTGCTCCCCTTTAGCAATTTAGCCTCATATGCCCCAAGGCGCATGGTGCCGCCAAGGTCACTATCTTCCGACCGTTCATGCTTCACGCCTTCGCGCTCCCACTGCGTCATCAAGCCAACGATAGGTGTTTTTGTCTCGCCAAATTCGGATGAGCTGGCCCCCGTCTCCCCTAATAAATTACGCGCGGCCTCAATGACCGCCAATTGCATGCCAAAACAAATGCCGAAATAGGGAACATCATGGGTCCGGGCAAATTTAGCCGCCATGATTTTTCCCTCTGCCCCGCGTTGCCCAAACCCGCCCGGCACAAGAATGGCATGAACGCCCTCTAACGCACTCATGGCTTGCGTCTCATCCTTGAAGACCGAACTATCCACCCATTTCACCTGTACACGGACATTATTCGCAATCCCGCCATGGGCAATAGCCTCAATCAATGATTTATAGGCATCTTTCATTTCCGTGTATTTGCCAACAACGGCTATGGTAACGTCCCCGTCTGGCTCCAGAACACGGGAGACAATGTTTTCCCAGCCGGTCAGATCCGGCGCGGGCGCATCTTCAATCCCGAAAGCGCTCAAGACTTCGCGATCAAAACCCTGCGCATGATAGGCCAATGGCACTTGATAGATCGTATCGGCATCCAGAGCCTGTACCACAGCGGAGGGGCGCACATTACAAAACAGCGCAATTTTTTTCCGTTCACTGGCCGGTATCTCACGATCCGCACGCACCAGCAAAATATCCGGTTGTATTCCAATAGAGCGCAACTCTTTGACCGAGTGCTGAGTGGGTTTGGTTTTTAATTCCCCAGCGGAGGGAATATAAGGCATCAAGGTGAGGTGCACAAAAATCGCATCACCGCGCGGTAATTCGTTTTTGAGCTGGCGGATCGCCTCAAAGAACGGCAAGCCTTCAATATCTCCGACCGTGCCACCGATTTCACAGAGCACAAAATCAGCTTCGCCGGCATCAGAAAGAACAAATTCTTTTAAGGTGTCGGTCACATGAGGGATCACCTGTACGGTCGCGCCAAGATATTCTCCGCGACGCTCCCGGTTGATAATCTTTTGATAAACCTGCCCGGTGGTGACATTATCGGCCTTGGAGGCCGATACGCCGGTAAAGCGTTCATAATGACCAAGGTCCAGATCCGTCTCCGCCCCATCATCGGTCACAAACACTTCGCCATGCTGATAAGGGCTCATTGTGCCCGGATCAACGTTTAGATATGGGTCCAGTTTACGCAAACGCACCTTGTATCCGCGTGCTTGTAATAAAGCACCCAGAGCCGCTGAAGCTATGCCTTTGCCGAGGGAGGAGACCACACCGCCAGTAATGAAAATATATCGCGCCATGGAAGTTCGTCTTATCGGGGATTCGTGCATTTGGAAAGAGGAAAAGACACGTTTGGACAATTAAAATCAAGGCCCGACATAATTTATCATGGAACAATGATTGACGGCTTATTGATCGAAAGCCTATCAGGCGATGGGCGCATTGATCGAAACGCGATCCCCCACTGCAATATCACCGTCTTGCGTCACTTTCATATATATTCCGCAATCTGAATGTCCGAAATGTTCTGGTAGAATTTGCGTCAAAGATTGGTCACGTTCCCCCGTTTGCGGGTTTACATTAATCGCCGGACAACGCTTGGTCATTTTAACCCCCGTCAAAACAGCTGATCCAATATTAAGCGATGCTCCTAAATATTCCATTTCCTGCCAAGGCGCTAATCCTTCCAGATAGATATTGGCGCGAAAGCGTAAAGGGTCAATCGCGGTCCCGATCACCTCTTCCAGCGCCCTTACACTGGCGAGATTGACGATCGAGATCACCTTTTGGTTCAGGTCAGAAAACGTAAAGCCATCATTTTTTGTGGGAGAGACAATTTTGGGTTTGGTAATACCCCTTTCCCGTATATTTTTTGGAAGATATTTTGCAAAATACGCCTCAGCCAATGCCCGCCCTTGCGGCGTTCCAAGCGCAAATTTATGAGCCTCAGCACCCCCGTCCGAAACAAACAACATTGCTGTTGCTGGCTCAAAGCGTGTTTTCAAAGCCGCGAGCGCCTCATCACGCATCAGCATTAGAAAATTGGATTTGGCGAAAAATGCCGGAGCCTCGGGGTCAAATCGCTCACTCCCCACTTCAATGGCATACGCACGATCACCAGTAACAGCCTGCCCGGCCCGCAAAGAAATATTAGAGAGCTTTTCCGGCGATAGTCCCTTCACCGGATAGCGATAGAGTGCATGAATTTCAGGATTACTGTGGATCGCTGTCATCAGTGCCAGCGTCTTCAGCTTGCGAGCCCGCTGCTTCGCTCGAGCCCGTATCTGTTGAAATGGCACTCAATGGGTCAGATGCTTCTAATTCCTCAAGAGAAGGGGCGACAATTGTGCCATCTGCGGAAACTTCTGGATCAGCGGGAGTATTTGTTGATTCTCCTTCTTCCGGCACCTCTAAACTATTGCCAATAGAGCGCAGCAAGCTGTCAGAATCGATCGTACCATCTTCATTGACCGCTCCCTCATTGCCCGTTAGCTCATTGGAAATTGTCTGTTCCGTTTCACCGCTATCAGCCAGCATCGCCAATCCCAAAGAGGTGGCGAAAAAAAGCGCGGCTAAAATCGAAGTGCCCCGCGTTAATGCATTGGCTGCACCGCGCCCGGACATCAAGCCGCCACCGCCGCCGCCAATCCCTAAAGCGCCGCCCTCAGAGCGTTGCAGCAAGACAAGGCCGATCAACGCCAAGACGATGAGAACATGGATAGTCAAAATGACAGGAACAAGATTCATGAGGATTTAGCCTGATAAAGTGATTGTGTTTGCGGTATATAGGCAACGATAGCCAAGGATACCAGCCCCTTTAACGCTCGCGTAATACAAAATTGACGCTGCTGTGGCAAGTCACTCATGTACTGATCATGAAAAATCGACACATTATCCTCGCTAAAGCGGCTAATTCTTCGGATTGATAGCCTCTCCAATCGCACGGACACCCAGAGAATTCTCAAGGTAAGTCGGCGTGACAATCTTTTGACTGGCTTGCTCATAATCATATCCAGCCGCCAGCACATCCCCATCCCGGCCCTTGCCACTCATAAAATCAATCCCGATTGGCAGCCCCTTTGTCGTACCCATTGGGACCGTCATATTTGGATATCCGGCAACCGCAGCGATGTAACCAGCCCCCGTTCCCCCAGGCGCCTGGTCTCCGTGAATCGGATCAATAATAAACGTTGGCCCTCTCGAGGGCGCGATGAGAATATCGACATTATATTCGCCAAGCATACGGTCAATGCCATCATCTCTAGTTGCTCTTTGCACCAATTTTTGTGCTTTCTTATAGCCCTCATCATCAATTCCTGGGCGCGCTTGAGATGCTTTCATGCGGGCTTGATTGAACAAAAAGATGGCCTCTTGTGGGGTCTCACGATTAAATGCAATTAAATCTTCCAATGTGCGCACTGACACCTCGACCGGGTCAGTAGTCGCAAGATATTCATTCAATGTATGCTTAAACTCCGCCTGCAAAACAAATCCCGATGCAGCGCCATACCCCTCTGGCAAATCAAATTCATCGATATCAACAAGGATCGCACCCTGATCTTTGATTGTTTCTAAGGCTTCGTCAAAAAGCGTGATTATTTCTGGATTACGCCCGATTGCAAATCGCAATACCCCCACACGCTTGCCATCAAGAAAATTTTCATCAAGCCTTTTCGTAAAATCTTGCTTCCCTTCTCCGGTTGCCATCGCTGTCAGCATGATCGCAGTATCGCGAACCGTACGCGTCATCGGACCAGCCGTATCCTGACTTGAAGATATGGGCACGATCCCTTGCTGCGATAATAGGCCAACCGTTGGTTTAAAGCCCACAATCCCATTACTGGCAGCCGGACAAATGATAGACCCATTTGTCTCGGTCCCGACACTGCCTGCAGCCAATGCCGCCGCTGTTGCCGCCCCAGATCCAGAAGAAGAACCACAAGCCGAGCGACTGAGCATATGCGGATTACGAACAACACCGGCAATAGCACTCCAGCCAGAAACTGATCCAGATGACCGAAAATTCGCCCACTGACTAAGATTTGCCTTACCCAAAATAACTGCGCCCGCTCGGCGCAAACCCGCCGCGATCGGAGCATCACGTTCGACAATATTGTCTTTTAACGCATATGAGCCTGCAGTTGTCGCCACCGGATCAAGAGTTTCTATATTATCTTTCAACAAAATCGGCACACCAAGGAGCGGCCCAACGGCTTCTCCCGCTTTGCGCGCGACGTCTGCTTTTCTGGCATCCGCAAGCGCATTGGGATTAAGCGCTAAGACAGAATTGATTTTCGGCCCTGAACGGTCAATCATCTTGATACGGCGCAAATAAGTTTGCACCATCTCTTCAGAAGTCACGCGCCCATTCGCAATCGCCGCAGCGATATCAGACAATGTGCCAACAGCCAGTTGATCAGCCAGTCCTGCTGCGACCTGAGAAGAAGCAATCCTTGATGATGTTGCGCGCGGCGAGACATCCGTTTCACCTTGAGCCACGCTGACACAAGCACTCATTCCCGCCATACCTAATACGGCCACGCTCATCAAAAAAAACTGCTTCATGATCGATCCTTTATCTAAACTACCTTCACCATTGATCGGATTTTTTATAACAAATGTCTATAAATTTCTCGAAGCATTCAAGAAACGGATTAGCAAGCATAAAAATGAGCCTCTAGAGAGGCTTTGAACCGATCTAAAGCGCAAAGTGACACCCAGTTTTAATATTCCAAATTTGTGCAGTGCCCACGACAGAAAACCGTCAACCGGCAGGCATTTGGCGCCCCCCCACCTAAGCGAGAATAGTTTCGCGACGATACCCTAAATTAATAGCTATAATTTGTAGTATAACTCAGATCTGCTGTCCCGAACGCTGGCACCGTAAAGCGCCACTTCGGATACGGGCTGTCCTTCATTTGCTTTCTCGATGCTTTGAAAATTTTTACATTCGCATAGCCACCGAAGCGATTTTCGGTAATCTCGACCTCAACCGAATAGGGGTTTGCATTTCGCACTTGATGGCGCAATCTCGCAGAACCGATCCATTCTGTATTACGGGTTTCTTTCTCAGTGGCACTTAAAACTGTGGTTTCGATGGTCACCGAGGGACTATCCGCAATGTCCACCTCTACAGGCAAACCGACAGCAAGATCACGCACATCATCTGCGCCCAAGAACAAAGTTTCTAATTCTTCATTTTCGCGCTCTGACACTTTACTCATCACACGCACAGTCCCCGCTGGCAAAGGTTGAGCGAGCGCGCCTCCTTTTTCATTGTTGATATCATAACGCAATCTCGCATTATTGATGATCGTATCCTGCGTTTCTCCAAATTGATCTGGAAAAAAGTCAAAGACATGACGCCTCTCAACATCAATATCGAATTTTTGTAAAAATGCGACTTGCTTGGTTTGATAGGCCGCAACACTTGTCGGCTCGGGTGTGGTATAGAGCTTGTAATCGCCCAGATCTTCGCGCCTGGCTTCTAAGGCAAGAGTGCCTGATAAACGAGAAGCAGAAACCACGGCGCCCTCTGTGTCGGCAGCTGATGCAAAAGCTCGCTCATTGAGCTTCCTTTGCCGGAGTGGCGTTTGCACACCCAAAGCGCGATATGGCGTTCCATGTTTAGTTGATCCTTTTCGCCAACAAGACGCATAAACCCCCGCAGCGCTCACTGCTTTTGACCGAGTTTCATAAAGCCGTTGCAATTCACCCGCAACAATAGCTGTGGGGGCATTTTTGATCGAGATCGATGTCCCATTGGTCAAAGTCAGCCAACCGGCCAAATCCGCCTTGCCTTGCTCTCCTAATGTGAGAATATAATCTGCCTGCCAATCAAATCCACTGGCAAGGTAGCTGATCACGAATTCCTGTTCACCAGCGGTCTTGCTATTGACCTCAATCGACAATGTCGGCTGCGGATTTAATCCTTGCGGCAGATCTTCAAAAATAATTTTTTCTGGTAACCCGGAACATTCAAAGGCTTCAATCCTTCCTTGAATATTCAGGACCACTCCTTGCCCTGCCGAAACAATAATCGCTTCTTCTTCAATGATGCGCCCCGTGGCTGGATTATTGCGACTAACATACACTGTTTGCCCGACCGATTTCTCCAACAATGACGCTTTCGATAACAAATTGAAATCAAAATTTCGCTCCAATGTCACGCCAGTGAACTCCTGCAAAATCGCGGTTTGCGCAATCATGCGATCGCTCACTCCAGCAAAAGAAATTGTAGCGCGCCCTTCGGGTAGGACAAGCCTACGCTTTTCTGTAATGAGGGCCAAATTATCGCGATAGATGGTTATCGCAATATCATTAATTTCTTTGGACACAACTGTATTGGCAATCGACGACGAACTTTCTGGCTTGTTCCGCAGTTCAGATAGGTCAAATTCTGATTGAACCCCCGCTGCTAATACGCCATCACCTGAAGTCGCAAAACTTATCAGCATAGAGAATAATGCAGCAGAGATCATCAATTTTGGAATTCGCGTTAATTTCGAGACTCGCTTATATACTTTGCTCATACCATCACCGTGCTACATCAATTTGCAAATATTACCCTTTTTGCTTCACAATTACCGCCAATCCCTTCGTATTGTGAAGGTCAAGACAGCCTCGCCTTGTGCGGGCACCTCAACATCCCAGGCATAATTGTTCTCGCTCGGGTTGCGACTTTTAAGAGATTCTTCCTGGATTTTAGTATCAATGTACGAGCCCCCAGCGTTTTGGCGCAGTGTGACTCTAACAGGCTCGCGCTTGGCATTGCGCAATGTATAAGCCATCGTGATATCCTCACGATAGCGCCCCAACCTATTGCGTGATTTCAAGTTGGGTTGCACGGTCACATCAAATGCCTCACCAATTTTTAAAGCCAGGTCAGCGCCGCCAGTGGTATGGGCAATCCGATCCTCACCAATAAATTGGGTTCTGTCCTGACTGTCCTTTGTATAGACCCGCACAATACCGGCGGGCAACGCAGCTCCAAGGCCTGAAGCTTTACTATTGGAAAATGCGATTCGAATATCAACATTTTGTGGCTCGCTTTGGGTATTAAAACCACTGGCCCAATATTCATATCCCTTTCCAGCTTTTGCCTTGTCCGCTTCAACAAAAGCAACTTGCTTGGTTTGCCGGCTGGCGACCGTGGTGCGCCCCTCTAATGGATATAGGTAATTATCGCCAAGACGGGCTTCATTGGTGGCTTCTATTCCGCCAGAACGCACTGAGCTTAAACGCGGGCGATTTCGAGAGTTACGATTTCTATTTTGAGCGCTGGTTGCCACGGCTCCCGCAACCATTTGCACATCGGCATTCACAAAACTTGTTTCAGTATTATTTGTCAGTGTCACCCAGCCTTGGAAATCCATTTGACCCGCACTCTCATCAAACAAAGCCACATAGTCCGCGCTCCATCCCAACCCATTTGTGAGGTATGTTAATATAGTCTTCTTACGTGCGGCCCGATCTGATTCAACCGTCACGGAGAGGGTCGGATCAGCGCGTAAATTTTCAGGGACTTTATCAAAGATCACTCGCGTGGGCAGATTATCATCACGTAAAACTTCGATACGATCAGCGATCTGAACCACAACCCCATTATTCACCGACAAAATCTTGGCTTCGAGTGTGTTCTCTCTTCCCGTCGCAGGGTTCGTACGCACAATTTGCACAGTTTGCCCAACCGCTTTTTCCATTAACTTAGCCGGGGTCAAAAGATCATAATTAAAATTCTGCTCTATTATTGAAACACCCGCGGCATCAAAAGTCACCGTAGGAGCCTGAATTCGAGATGAGACACCAGGAAGCTCGACCACAGTGCGTCCCTTCTTATAAAGAAGCTGCCGCTGATCACGCACCAACGCCAGATCATTATTATAGATTGTAAGGCTGAGTTTTTCCTGATCTTTTAAGCTCTGACTCGAATTTGTTTGCGCTTGTGCCTTAGTGGCAAAATCGAGACTGTCAGGCAAAATCCCCGCACAATCAATGCCCCAGACCGTTATGGTGAGAGCGCTTGCCGCTAAAAAAAGCCTTTTGCGCATTGAACTTTGTCGCGATTTCAGCCCATTTTGGATTGTGGCGCCAGGGCGATATAAAGCCTTGATATCAGTGAATAGTATCATGAAAACCTCCCAATGAGCGAAAAAGATCGAGTAAGACGCTTTTAAAATGTAGGGGAATGGTGACCACAAGTCGATCAAAACAAGATGTTTTAGAGATTTTAGTCATTTCGCGACAAACTCACTCAAAAGCGTGGACCACTTTTTAAAATCTTTCATACTGAATTAAGGCCCTAATGAGGTCAAAATTGATGGATGAATTAGCCTCCTTAACCGGTTCTCAATTCATGATTGCAAAAACCATATTTTCATCATAATTCCCCCTCATTTCAGCCAAAAAACAGCTCCGAAAATTGTGCTGGATGCTGATTAATTGACGCAACGCACAAAAATCATCATTGATTCGGAAAAATGGCTTAAACAGTGGAGAAAATTTAATTAATTTTAAAATTTTTAAAAAAATTGGCGCTCTCTTCAGGCTCAAAAAACACTCATAATGAGACAAATTTGTCCCACTTTGGTAGATTAACCGATTATTTTCGTTTTTTTCCGGTTTTTTTTCAAATTTGGCACAGAAGAATGTTGCGAGGCCTGTTTTATAATGATACGACGACCTTACCTTTTCTGTTAAAAGGAAAAGCGCGTTTTTCGGGGACTCCTCTGGCGCGCGAAATTTGTTTAATGAACGTCGGAGATTATAAATGTTTAAAAAACTTATCTTAGGTGTTGCTTCTTCCCTTCTTATGATGGGCGCTGCAAACGCTGCTACTGTCGTCAGTAACGGTTCTGATGATATAGGTGCTGTTGCACCAACACTTCCAGCAAATGCTGTATCAATCCTAACCGGTGCTGGTATCGCAGTAGGTGGAACAGACGTTGCTGCAGTTAACAATGCTGCTGCTAACCGTTTCTTCACAACATCTTCTGCTGGTAACCTTATCATTCAAGTGAATTCATTTCTTGCTGGTAATGCAAATGACTTCTTGATTGTTGGTAACACAGACACAGCAACCTCTCTTGGTGACCTGTTGGCACTAAGCGTTGGCACACCTTCAGCTCTTGCTGCTGGTAACACAATTACAATTCCTCTATCAAACGCCGCTATTGCTGCTTCTATTGCTGCAAATGGTTTCTTTGATGTTATTGTTCTTGACGATACAGATGTCGATTTCTTTGAACTCGCTCTTACTGCAGCTCCTGCTATCCCAGTTCCAGCTGCTCTTCCTTTGATGGCTTCTGCTTTAATCGGTGGATCAGTGGCTGCACGCCGTCGTCGTAAGACACAAGCGTAAGCTATTAAAAATTACAATTTGTAATTTTAGAAACGGCCTCCTTTCGGGGGCCGTTTTTTTGTTGGAAGATCATTAACATTCAACTTAGCTGCATAAACGAAGCAGAAATAATTGACGCGATACGAAGATTTGTTGGCCCGTTAGAACGTCGGGCAATTTCTTGGAAACAGGTTTTTCGTTCTTAAGAAAGTTCCAACATTCATTGGGTGTGAAGGGCTCACAGATATGACCTACGCCTTTCCAAAGGTCGTCATAGCTCTTGATTTTACTTTTCGTAACAAAGTTGCAATATAGCCGAGACTTAACGGCTAAGGCATTTTCATATCAACGGGCTAAAGGTTGACCTGCAAAAAATGCGAAAAAATAAAACTTAGAGCTGCTTTATCACTCAGATCGTTTCAACGTTGCGCTAGAGTCCATCCTCTCGCTCCATAGCAATTTGTACAAATCCGTAACCATCGCACCCTTCAATTTCTAGAATCCACAGATCAAAATCAATAGCAACCTCGCACGATAATCGCTCATCAACGGTCATTTCACTTTGTTCTCCCGCAAATACATCTCGCCAGATTAGGTTGCCGTCGAGATCACGCCCTTGCATAATCAATCTCGCCATCCCTGCACCGAGATAAATTTTGAGAGCAATAACGCCTGCATCTTCATGCCCACGACGAGCAACAACAGCAAAAGCCCCCTCCCCATGACAGAGACTAATATGAGCTTTAATCCAGAATTCAGATTTTATTCTTGGATGCATAAAATTAACCGCCAGCAAAAATTATTGCCTTTAAAGTATTTTCCGTGTGTGGGGGAACCGGTTAAACGCCCGGAAATGCGAAAAAAGAAAGACTTAAAGCATTTTAGCGATTCAAATTCATATTACAGGACATTATTGTTGAGAGATGACAAATCACTGTTTTATCGAGGATTCTTCACCATAAAGGATCCGTTGATGTCAGCAGTTATTTTCCACTCTCTCAGACCTAATCTGGGGTTATTTTTACCATTGGGCAAGTCGCGAGTTGAAACACTGAGTGTTCTTGTCATTGGTCTCGTGATGGGCCGCACGGTAAACCTGCCTCACCTGGCCAGTCAGTTTCCCGGTCCGACGAAGGTTTCTTAGAAATTCATATCAAAGCGGAGCTGGCCATAGAATTGGCTGAAGGCAGCACGTGAACAATCAAAACACTTTGCGCGGACGGCACATCAGAGCCGTTGCAAGGATATGGCAAGGACGCTTCCCCTCCTCATCCTTACCACAACTCCACAACTTCGCAGCCCGTGAGATCAAATCTGGTGAGGGTTTGATTATCGTTACCAATATGGCCAATGCAAAACGCCCCCTTTGCAAGTACAAAAAGCGATGGGGAATTGAATGCCTGTTCGCTGACGCTAAACGGCGCAGCTTTAATCGTGAAGGCCCAGATCTCACACAACACCAAAAATTCTCAACCTTGATGGCAATTATCGCTATCGCCATGAGCTTGGCTTATGTCTGTGCCTCAACCGTCATGGGGCATAAAGTAATCAAACGACAAAAAATACTTGAGCCGCGTACTATGGTTAAATGTTGTGTTTTTGATCGTACCCTATGTTATATCAAAGTGGGCACATAGAATAAGCTGTTACATTTGCGTCATGTACTAGGTTTAACTATGATTTTGTTCAAAATGTCTCATTGCTGAAGGTTGAGTTGAGAGTTTTTTCATTAAAGAGCACAAATCCTATTTCGGCTCTGAGTGCATAGCGGCAATGGTTTAGATGCGGAACTACTTTTGTTTGCAAAACTGATAGAATACATTTGGTATTCCGTCTTTATCCGGCAACATGATTGCTAGAGCATTTTCATTTTTTATAGAGTCGCCTGGGATTCCCTTTTTCTTCAAA
>CAYZLR010000093.1:0-13775 GCA_964479275.1 uncultured Caulobacterales bacterium | reverse complement strand
AGGGGAATAATATGGTTACATAAAAACTGGCTGCGCTATCGGGGTTTCGTCATTATCGATATGTTTCGGGATTATCGCGGTTGGGTCTCAAGAGATGGAAAGCAATGGGAAGTTCGCACCCGTCTCCTCTATGATCTCGACACAGACGAGCAAATCAATCCTCAAGACATTAAAAGACATGAAACTAAGCGTGAGGTTTGGTTTAGATCATTCGCCAGCCCTGTTCCTCAACATATACGTCCCTACATCCGCGTTGAAGCACGGGATCGAGCGCGGGTTGTAAGCACCATCTTGCGCACACAGTTTAGTGACAGAGCAAGACAATGGGGCAAACCCTACCATCGATAGTTTTCTTTTGAAAAATATGCCTATATCCACGTAAATTCGGGGTTCACCTCGTTTAACTTGGCTCCATTCCCAATTTTGAGAAAGGAGCCAACACATGTCACCGCGCAAACTAAAATACTATTCAGCCCTTATTCGAAGCTCCCAGCTTGTTTGGCTCTTTGCTGTTATCGCGGGTATCAAGCTAGTGAACATGCCTCTTTATGCCGTGCCACTCGGCTTTAAAGCGGTGATTTATGTTATCGGCGCAGCTCTTTTTATATTGAGTGCCCGTGATCTCAGCCGTCAAATTCAAATGCGTGAGATTGAACGACTTGATGAAGATATCCATTCTCTTACTCAGGATATTCGTATAATCCTCAAGCGGATTGCCTCCCTCCTTAGAGGGGGACGAACATCATGAATTGGGACACCGAAGGAATTATTGCCCGTATTATTCATTGCTTCTTTTTGAGCATCCTGTTGACGTTCTTTGTATCGGGATTTTTGTTCACCTTCTCACTTTTTCTGAAAAACACTGACTCAGTGTGGCGTTGCCTGCTCGTTGCGCCATTTTTGACGGGATCGATAAAAACTGTTGCCAGCATTTTTGAAACGATCCGATGGGGTGCGGAATATGATTCTATTGCCTATGAAATTGCGAATAACTTAGGGAGCTTTATGCGTGCAAAAACCGAAAACCAGCTTCAGAAGAAAGCACCTTCAAGTCTAACGCCAGACTCAGAAGAAGATGAAGAATTATTAGAAGAGTTTAAAAAACTAGCTAGCCAATTATCCATCACATCCGCTGTGGATTGGGTATTTCACGACTATGATGAGTTTGTCGCGAACTATGAAAAAAACAAACATTCAGCCGAAATTATCAGGCCCGACTGTTGGCATAGTAAGAGCTAGATAATGCATTCACATTCACATCCACCTCATAATAACCATCAAAGCGCTGCCAATAGCGTGTTCATGCAAACAGTTGAATGGCTAGCAAATGTCGTAGCACTCATCATCGCTTGGTTTGCCACACCTTTCATTCATGCACGAAGCGTAGATTGGGTATTGGCGTTTAACCGCCAGCATTATGCGCCGGGTTTTGATGAACCTGTCTATTACGTATGGTGGATTGCGGTTTACTTCACGACATTCTGCATTGCCCGCATGTCTGTCTCGACCTTAATGGTTGCCGGTGGTCTCGCTCTCGCGGTGAGGTTTCTCTAATGTTTCAATATCGCGATCATAATGAGCACTTCCGTTTTGGCTCTGCTGGTTTTGCAAGCCACGAGGATATGGCAAATGCTGGTCTGCACACACAAAGTCCGTCCGCCTTCTTTATGGGCTTTGATCCTGCAAGCAGTAAGCCGCTCTGGTATCATGGCAATGGCGGCGGCGTACTCGTTGCTGGGGCGCGCTCAGGAAAACTCCGCGATATATTGGGGTATAATCTGTGCAGCGGCATTTTAAGTGGTGAATCGCTTCTCATTCTTGACCCTAAAGGCGAACTATATTGCGTTTCTCAAAACCAAACTGCTGATCAGAAACATGTCGCCGCATGGAACCCATCAGGCATGCACGGCGTAAAAGGCGCAAGGCTTAACCCCACAAGTTATTTGAAATGGAATAGCCCCACACTGCGTTCTGATTTGAAGGTGTTCCTACGCAACTTCGCCCCGCTTTCTGGTTCTCCCCAAGCTGAATATTTTGAACTTGGGCGTATGCGTTGGAAAGAAGCTATTTGCCTGACGCTCATCAAAAAGCACCACGTATTGAGGCTTTCTGATCTTTATCAGATCATTCAATTACTGCCGGGTAATTCCGAAAGCTGGTTGGACTTTGCTTTCGAGATGCATACCTCTGGCATCAGCGAGGCCATATCAGTAGAAACTGAAATTGCTGCGGGGCGCGCAGATAGCGCGGGCGGTTTCCTTGGTATTATGGGGGAAGTCCTAAAATCTGTATCTTGCCTATCGGATACAGCTCTGCTGGACTCCGTATCCCCCCACCCCGATGGTTCATATGATTTTGATCTAGCTGATTTGTGCAACATTACACGCTTTTGGCAATTTTATATGATGTGTCCGGCGGAATTCGTCGAGATATGGTCTCCGGTTCTGCGCAGCATTTTTACAGGAGCGATGGTTTTCAAATCACGCGCACCACATGCGCCGCGTCAGAGCTGGATACTTGATGAGGTTGCACAACTAGGCAAATTTCCACTCATCCCTCAATTGCTCACCTATGGCGCTGGCATAGGAATACGCGCCTTTCTAGTTTATCAAACCATTGAACAAATGAACCGCACTGCCATGAACGGACAGAGCATTATTCTATCCAGTGCAGCCTTACAGATATATTTTGCCATTCGTGAATTGCCTTCATCGAGAACTTTGTCTGACATGCTCGGCGCTCAAACGCTTGAGTACGACAACATTGTCGAGCAAGGCCGTGCAAGCGTTCGAAAACAGCGCGTGCTTCATGCTGTGATCATGGGAGGCGATCCATTCATTGCGGGGAAGGACTTTGCGCAATCAGGATCAGAGATCATTCACCGCACAAAGCAAAGGCGGATGCTTCGTACACCCGATGAAATCCTCAAACTTGGTGAGGATGAGCAAATCATTTTCTGCGACGGGGTTTCTAAGCCCATTCTTGGCAAACGTGCTCCTTACTACGAGCAACCTTTCATGGCGGGACGATATTTTCCTAACCCATATTATACACCTTTAAACCGCGTGAAGGTCAGAACCAAGCATGGCTATCGCTGGCGCAAAGTTATCACCGAGCGCGTCCCCCGTAAATTTCAAGATTACCCGCAATATGCCGATGGCACATGGTCTCGGCTAAAATAGGAAAAACTTTATGAGTAAAGACAATGCACCTACTGCCTATAATCATGGGCCGGGATCATTCGCGCATAATAACGCCCACTTGCTGCCCGGCGAACCATTGAAACACGGCACTGGAGCATCATTAAGCCGTGAGAGTTTCGACAATGCCCGCGATTCTTACATCGTCAAACAAAAGCAAGATATGCAAACACGTCAAGCCATGAGCCGTGAAAACTTCATGGTAAAACGCTCTACCCCGCAACACATCATGCGCCCACCAATGCAAATGGCAATGGCGGCTGATCGCGCCGCCTTTACGCAGCGCTGGCATGAGGAACAGTTGCACGCTCGCAAGCTTCAACAATCATTTTCCATGAAAGAAGACTTCATGGGGCAACGTACATCTCATTCGAGGGGAAAACATAGAACCCATAACCGCTAGTAGAAAGGACAATAGCTATGGAGAATAACCAGTCACCAACATCAATGGAGAACACTGAACAAACACAAGAGCCATCACCAAACCGCCCCTACGATACAATCCGCCAAGGATCAGTATCAGCCAATATCTGGCGAAACATTCGCACAGATGATCAGAAGCCTTTTTATAAAGTCACCTTTCAAAAAAGTTATAAGGATAAAGTCACAGGCGAATGGCGTGAAGCCAAGAGCTACAACATGAATGACATGAGAACACTCAGTAAGCTTACTGATATTGCTTATGATGAAATTGCACATCACCAAGAGCAAGACCGTTTAGCCCGCAAAGAGCCGCAACCAGAAAAACCAGTTGCTACAACGAAACAGAACTTTCTGGAAAAGCGGCAAGCTCGATCATCATCTCGTCAAAACTCACCCACAACCACAAAAGAACAAACATAGAACATTTTATTGAAAAGAGACCAATTTTGTATTACCATCTGTGCACTGTGTAAATAAAAAATCCCCCTTTAGCGTTTTGGGCGCAAGGGGGCTTTTTATTCTCAACATAACAAAAAGGAGAACATAAAATGGAGAATAAAACACACACACCAAACCAGCCTTTTGATGTCTTGCGGGATGGCGCATTAAAGGCAACGCTCTGGGAGAATGAAGGCCAAAGCGGCCCCTTCCTGAGCATTACACTAAGTAAAACCTACGAAGATCGTAACGGTGATCTTCAAGATGGGAACAGCTTTGCTGGCGGAGAACTTCTTCGTATCGCTGAATTGGCGCGCATCGCTCACATGGAAAATCTGGAATACCGGAAGACCTTGAGGGCCGAACCTGAGCCAGACTTCGACGAAGATGAAAGCCTTACAAGCCAATACACGCATCACACTTTGTAAGTGTATCTGCGCACTCAAACGAGTAACGCCGTAGCCACATCGGCGTTACTCCCTAACACCAACGGAGAACTATAATGAATGAAAATCTACCAAAACCAACCGCGCATGAACGGGAGCCAACTCCTTATCCTGCCCTTGAAATTGATTACGACTATTACGAACAATATCTGGACGATAGTGAACTGAGCCATAAAGAAAAACGCGAGCTAATCGCCGCGATTGCTTCTATTATGATGGCATTTGTTGATCTGGGCTTTGGAATTAAAGCCTCACAGCACCCTTTGGATGAAGGGGATATCTTGCCAGAAAACTCTCCACTCATTGCTGCCGATTTGATATACTCTGAATATTCAAAAGAACAGAAAGATGATAAAGATGCGGTTGCGCTTGTGATCGCAGGAAGTGAGGAGTCATGACAGCATATGCATTAGAAAAACCAGCCAAAACCGTAGAGATTTCACGCGCGGTTATCTATGCCCGTGTTTCCTCCCAAAAGCAGGTTGAAGAAGGAAATGGCCTGACCTCTCAAGCTGCACGCTGTGAGAGTTTTGCCAGCGCGCGCGGATTCGAGATTGAGAAAATCTTCTACGAAGAAGGCATCTCCGGTAGCATGATTGATCGCCCTGCAATGCAGGCAATGTTGAGTTTCCTGAACGCCCATGCCTCTGAGGCAAGCCCAATCGCCGTTATTATTGATGATATTTCTAGGCTTGCTCGCGGCGTCCTAGCGCATGCGGAATTACGCACGGCAATCACACTGGCAGGCGGCGTTCTTAAATCTCCGTCTATAAAGTTTGGTGATGATGCTGATAGCCAGCTTGTTGAATATCTGCTTGCGACTGTTTCCCAGCATCAGCGCGCAAAGAATGCAGAGCAAGTGCGCAACCGAATGAAAGCACGATGGATGGCAGGATATTGCACTTGGAATCCGGGAATGGGCTATAAGTTCGAAGAGGTTTCCGGTCATGGTAAAATGATTGTTCCCGATGAACCTGTTGCCTCATTAATAAGGGAATCTTTTGAAGGCTTAGCCTCTGGACGGTTCAAAGGCGCTGCTGAAGTACAGCGCTTTTTAGAGCGGCACCCAGATGGCCCTACCAGTCCAGCTGGGAAAGTTTCACCTGCAAAGGTTCATACAATGCTCAGACGGGAATTATACGCCGGATATTTGAGCGTAAAGTCTGCGGGCATTTATATGTTGCCCGGCAAACATGAGCCACTTATCTCTTATGAAGTCTGGCAGCGTGTGCAGGACATTCTAAACGATAAGTCAAAGCCAATCATCAGAACTAATGTAATTGAGGATTTCGTCCTTCGGGGACATATTGAATGCAGCTCATGTGGCGGCGGTATGACAGCAGCTTGGACTAAGGGCAGAAACAAAAGCTATCCCTATTATCTGTGCCAGAGCAGAAAGTGTGACCTCAAAGGTAAGTCGTTCTCACGTGATAAACTCGAAACTGAATTCTATGAGATCATAAAAACGCTTCGCCCAGCACCAGCTATCTTCCACATGGCAGCAGATATGTTCCGGCGTTTCTGGAATGCTCGTTCGGAAAAGAGTGAGCTCTTAAAGAAGAACCTTTCCAGTGAGACAGCTTATATCGACCGAAAAATCGACACGCTCACCGAACGTTTATTGGGCACTGAAAGCCCTGCGTTGATCTCTGCCTATGAAGGCCAGATCAAGAAACTAGAGCTTAAAAAGATCGGTATGATAGAGAAAGCTAAGGCTGGTATCGAACCTCAAAAACCGTTCGATGAGATGTTTAAGACGGCTATGACCTTCCTCGCAAACCCTTGTCGCATATGGGAAAATGGAAACTACGAGCACAAAAGGTTACTACTGAGATTGGCGTTTCCTGAACGCATTATCTATTCGCCAGAAAAAGGGTATCGAACCGCTAAAATAGCAATGCCTTTCAAGGCTTTAGGGCAATTCTGCAAGGGTAAAATTGAAATGGTGGAGGGGGTTGGATTCGAACCAACGTACGCTAAGCGATCAGATTTACAGTCTGACGGTTTTAACCACTCACCCACCCCTCCAAATCGGGCAATGCTGAAAAAAATCAGTCATTGGAATAGGCGAAGTTGCTCTATACTAGGCAGCGTTCAGGGTTGCAATACTCTTTTGTCAGGTTTGTTCTAAATAACTGTTATCGCGCGATATTGTTCGGCGTTGGACCTTTGGTTGAGCCAATTCAAGCGAAATTAAAGAGGGTCTTGCACAAAATCATGCTAAGCGGCACTACATGGGTGTACCAAACCATGAATGAGGCATTTGATGAGCGTAAAAAGAAATGGTAATTCCGCTAAAAAGAGTTCTAAAAAGAGCGGTAGCCACAAACGGGGAACGCCCAAAGGCGCAAAGCGTGGACGCACGAGCGCAAAGGCAGATGGCACAAAGGCAGATGGTAAGGGGCACAGTGCTAAGTTTACAAAAAAAACCAATCAAAAGGTAAGGCAAGGCGCTCAAGGTGAAGCAGGGTCAAACAAGCTCAGTCATGGCGGGGCAACGGGCGGACATTATATTGAGATTAATAGCGATGACTTGTGGCTTTATGGACGCCATTGTGTGGCCGCTGCTTTGCGCAATCCTCAACGCAAAATCCAAACCCTAATGGCTACCAAGCAAGGGACACAATGGCTTGTCGAGGAGGGCTTGCGCGAGGCGCTCATCGCTAATGAAGTTTTGGAAATTTCAATATCTCAACTCGATGAAATTCTTCCCCCAGGTTGCGTCCACCAAGGAGTGGTGGCTTTGGTTAAACGTCTTCCTCCAATTGCATTGGAACAAATAGTGCAAACACAAAGGGGTAAGGGGCCGATTGTTGTTTTGGATCAAATCACTGATCCACAAAATATTGGCGCAATCTTTCGATCCGCCGCTGCTTTTGGTGCGAATGCTATTATTGTACAAGATCGACGTACTCCGGCCCTTGCTGGCGCGTTAGCCAAGGCGGCTGCTGGTGCCATTGAAATTATTCCTTGTGTTGAAGTTGTAAATATCGCACGTACGCTTTCTGAATTGAAAAATTTTGGCTATTATTGTTTAGGTTTAGCGGGGCAAGGTGACCAAGAGTTACAAAATTTTTGCGCAAATAATTCTTATGATAAAATTGCTTTGGTACTGGGTGCGGAAGGGGGAGGGCTTCGTCCTCTCGTCTCAAAATCGTGCGACGAGCTAATCTCAATATCTATCAATGATAGCGTACAGAGTTTGAATGTTTCAACGGCAAGCGCGATTGCACTATATGCATTACAAAATTCATTATAAGCCCTACAAAGAGAATAACAGATTTTCCGCACTCGTTTTCAAAATATCGGGTAGAGGCACTGGGCGCCGTGTTTCGCGATCCACATATACATGGACAAATTTTCCGACCGCAGACGAGATTTCGGAATCTTCTGTAAACAAGCCAATTTGGTAGATGATACTGGAAGACCCAATTTTTTGTACCCGCATCCCGGCATGAATGGGGTTCGGAAATTGTAAAGGTGCGAAGTAATGGCAGCCAGTCTCAGCCACAAGGCCAATAACAGGGCTGGTTTCTATTTCTAGCGTCCCTTGTTCGATTAGATATTTGTTGACCACACTATCAAAGTAAAAATAATAAATTGCATTATTAATATGTCCGTAAACGTCATTATCGTGCCATCTCGGGTAAATTTTGTCAAAATAGCTAAAGTCAGCTTTTTTCGCTGGAGCGGCGCGTGCAGATTTATCGCGTTGTGAGTTGGCATTATCAGTGGAAGGTGTAAGAGACATGCAATGACCATAAAAAAGGATGACACCAAATTGCATGCCATACTGAACATTCCTAATTTAAATAGCAAGGCTGTTATTGCAGTGAAGTTGACACCAGCAATGCAGATGACTCCGTGCCTGATTCTTCATTGATAATGCTGGCAATGTAATCAATCTTCGCCGCATGGTCATTTCGCATTGTGGTTTCACCGCGTTTGCGCGCTTGCACAACAGCAACCATCTGACGCAAATCTTTTCGCGAAATCACGATATCATGGGGGCCTGCATAACCCAAGACATCGCGTACACGCTCATCTATCATGTCAGGATCTATATTTTCAGATTGGAGTAAAGCGGCTCGCTCTTCCATCCATTGGCGTTTTTCAGATAAAATATTTAATTGGGCAACCTTGCTTTGATGTGTTTGCTCAAGACCTGATAGAGCACGATATCCAGTGTCACTTAGCACTAAGCCGTGCAGGGTATTGAGTAAAAACATAATGATAAGAAAGGGGATGGTCATCCCCAGCAGGAAGCGCATACGCATTTTGTTAACCCTCAAGAACAGAGCGTTAATGAAACGCAATTATAGTAAACAAAATGTTAATCAATGCTGATGTTATATACTTTTTCTCGTCTGCGCGGGCATTTAGCGCCAGATAGACGATAGGATCTAAAATTGAGGCGCGGTTTTGCTTGTCACCCTTGCCGGGGGCGGGTGAGTTACTCATCTTGATGATCATCAAATCAGCGCCTATCCCTACTTGGGATGAATGTTGGTATCTTGTGTTCGTCCCTTTTTTGATCAGGACTCTTACCTTAAAATAGCAACTCAATTGAGCTTTACAGCAAAGCTGAACAGGCTTGCTTGTATAAACGTTGTTAAATTAATGTTAAGTGTTTCTCTGGGCTTTTATTGGGGCAAATAATATGGATGAAAAATTGGGTAAAGGTCGCCTACAAGCGAGCAATAAATTTAGGGCATTTATTAGTTATAGCCATGCTGATTTCAAAATTGCGACCAAATTGCACCGGAAAATTGAAAATTATCGGTTACCACCACGCTTAAGAGAGGCAGTGCAAGACGAGGCATCCAGTTTGCCCGATGGTCGTATTGGTAAAGTGTTTCGAGATCGAGAGGATTTACCAGCGGCGCAAGATCTGTCCCAAGCGGTTAAACTTGCATTGAAAAACTCAGAAACTTTGATCGTCTTGTGCTCTGCAGATGCCAAGGCATCTCCGTGGGTTGCTAAGGAAATCTCGCTTTTCCGCTCGCTTCATCCTGATCGCCCAATTCTGGCGGCAATCGTAAGTGGCGAGCCCGAAGACGTTTTACCTGAAGAGCTGAAAAAAGGCAGTGAGCCCCTCGCAGCGGACTTGCGCAAAGAGGGAGATGGTTGGCGCCTGGGTTTCTTGAAAATCATCGCAGGTATAACAGAGCTTCCCCTTGATGCTCTCGTACAACGCGATGCACAGCGTCAATTACGTCGCGTGACGATGGTCACGGGGGGATCCATAGCGGTCATGTTACTAATGGCGGCTATGACAGTTTCTGCAATACAATCTAGAAAAGAGGCACAACATCAACGAGCCGAAGCCGAGAGCCTGATTGAATACATGCTCACCGACTTACGAAATGAATTGAAAGGAGTCGGCCGTATTGACGTGATGACGAATGTCAATGAACGGGCAATGGATTATTACCGGGATGATCAATTGTCTGATTTACCGGCGGATAGTTTGGAGCGTCGCGCCAGAATATTACATGCTATGGGGGAAGATAATGAAAAAACAGGTGATATGGATAAGGCCTTAGAGAAATTCTTACAAGCCCATCGTATCACTGGTGAATTATTATCTCGTGACCAAATGAATGAAAATCGAGTCTTTGCCCATTCGCAAAGTGAATATTGGCTTGGCTATGCAAGTTTCAACCAACAAGAATTGGAGCCAGCAAACCAACATTTTCGTGAATATCTTAATTTAGCCAATCAGTTAGAGCGCCTTGATCCTTCCAATCCAGATTGGATAAAGGAAGTTGGTTTTGCTGAGGGCAATCTGTGTGCGATGGCATTGCAACCTCCAGTAAAAGCCGATGAGGCGATAAGCTTTTGCGGCCGCGCAACACAAAAGTTTGTTGAGTTAAACGCTATAAATTCTGATGATCCTTTATTGTTGAGTGATTTGGCAAATCGATATGCTTGGGACGCTGATGCCTATGTTGCTGCAGGTCAATTAGAAAAAGCTCTGGGTAAAAGATGGGAGCAAGTAAATGTTTTGCTTCGTGCAGAAACTATTGCACCAAAATCACTGGAAATATCTCAAAATATTATGCTTGGGTATCTCAGTTTAACTGAAGCTTATATCGCTTTGAAAAAGGAATCTGATGCTAAGGTCTATTTAAAAGAGGCTGAGAGTTATTTCTCTATTTTGCATGAAACTGACCCTGAAAATAAGAAATGGCACGCTTGGGGTCAACGAATAGAAAAACAAAAATTAAAACTAAAGGGGAACTAAATTATGCCTAGAGGTGGTTATCAACAATATCGTTTAAATCATAAAAAGCCTGCAAAGCCAATTCCGGAAAAAGCTGTAACGATTGAATTGGATTTTTTTTGTAATAAAGATCAGCTGATATTTGAAGACAAGTGGATCAAAAAAGGCGATGATTCGCTCATACCAGCTAAGAATACTAAAAATGAAGTCGCTAACATTGCTGTATGCGTTGGTAGGAAAGCGGATGCCTATGGCGCTAAAGTGACAATCAAGCTTGCTGGCAGTAAGTTTTGGCGATTCTCAAACCAATATGATGCGATAACGACTAAAGAAGAATTGTCTGATCTTTACGGCAAGCTGACCTATGAGCGAGACGATGCAATTTGTCTGGATCCTAATGACGACCCTCTGGACCCAAAAGCTGAAATCATTGGATATCGACAAATCTCATTTATCGTTAAAGAAAACAAAGGCGGTCGTGATGGCACAACCCATGAGTTCAACATAAATCTTGATCTCTTGCAGACATCGCCAAATGAATCTGATAGGCTAAAATGGCAATGGCTTCCTATAACCATTGACCCAGAAATTAAAAACCCTCCAACAGGCCCTATAGGCCCCTAATTAGGTTGGCCATCCGGAGGGAAAACCATTCTACGAATGTTACTATGAGTACAATCACTCAAATCCTCTCTGTGGCTCGTTTTGGTAATCCATTACGGGCTTGGTCTTTGTTTGTTGAAGCTGGGCTTGATAAAAAAACAAATGATTTCAAAACACTGACGTTAAAAGGACGTCTTTTGAAAGATCAGGCCCGACTTGAAACTGGGGCGGAGCAATCCAGATTGTATCGCGAAGCCGCATCGGCTTACGCGGCTGCGGTAAAGTTCACAAAGGACAGTTATCCCCTTATTAACGCAGCTACACTAGCGCTTATGGGCGGGGATACTGAGCGGTCCGTTACTCTCGCTCAAGACATTCTACTTTTGCTTGATAAAGACCCTGATCAAGGTGAGAATGCATATTGGCGCTTGGCCACTGAGGCAGAAGCTTGGTTGCTTTTAGGAGATATCGCTGGTTCTAGTGAGGCGCTAGCAAAAGCGGTTGCTGAACTTCCCCATGCATGGGAGGATCACGCAGCGACACTTACTCAATTTGAATTGATCCTTGCGCATCAAAATAGTGATGCTAGTTGGCTCGATCAATATCGTCCCCCTCCCAGTCTTTATTTTAATGGTATGATTACTCTTGATGAAGACAATCCAGAAATCCATAAAGGCATTGAGGCTATAATTTTAAGAGAGAAACCTGGCTTTGGCTTTGGGGCGCTTGCAGCGGGTGCCGATATTTTAATTGCTGAGGCATTACACAAAGCCGGTGCCGATCTTCATATCACCTTACCATATTCGGTTGATCGCTTTCGCGAGCTTTCTGTTACCCCCTTTGGCGAGCATTGGGTCAATAGATTTGATGCACTTATCAATGTGGCGGTCGAATTGGACACTTTAGATGAATTGCCAGATGAAGAAGAACGCTCTATTTCACAGGCAGTAGATTTGGCCAATCAAGTTACGATGGGTAAATGTATCCGCAATGCTGAAACTTTAAGAAGTCTTCCCAAAGCTCTTAGCATCATTGATGAAAATCAAAAGACTCATCGCCAATATTCATCCTGGTCAGAATCCGGATATGAACAGTTCTTCATTTACACAACCAGAAATGATGAATGCTTGCAGAGCGAAAAATTATCAAAATCGCAAAAAAAAGAAATTACTGCAATTTTATGGGTAGAAGATCTTAGCTGGAAAGATTTATCGGAAAAGATAAAAGCAGATACTGTTTTCTATGATGTATCAGGAGGGTTTTATAGTCGCTCAAATGACTTGTTAGAGACGCTAAAAATAGCTGGCTCGATAGTCCGAAAATATCCAAATTGCCGCATCAGTTTTTTGATAAACATGATTAGCCCAGAAGCCACAGTTTCTTCGTTGCTGACACAGACTAGTGACATGGCTCGCGCTTCCTCTGGCGGCGTGATTATAACCGATTACAATTCTGCGATGATTGTCACGCTTTTGAGAGCCGGGATATCAGTTGAAGAGATCGGTGAGCTAAAAACGGCTTATGGCCCGATTGACCTTTGGCGGCTTTTTTAGCTGCCTTGTTTTAAATAATCATATCTTTTAGCAAAGCAGTAGAGATAATTTCTAATCTTTCTGCATCTCTTTGAATAATGCCTCGTCGTTCTAATGCGTTAATTGCGCGGGAAGCCGTTTCTCGTGTTGTTTGAGCGATCATCGCAAGTCCTGAGACCATAGGCGGCGGAGAGATAACACCATTATCGCCTCCCTGTCGCAACAGTTCAGAGTAGACTCGTCCTTTGGCAGTTAAAGTGATACGAGCCGCCATCCTGTCCAGCACGGCATTATATTGACGTCCTAATATTTTAGACATGCCGTTACTCAATTCTTGATTAACTTTCAAAAGAGCTGTCAATTTTGCGGTCGAAATCTCCAGCACAGATAGTTGGTTTTGGGCAATCACATGAGAGACGACAACACGTTCATGAGGAAATGCACCGAATAACTCTCCCGGCCCATGAGATGCCAATAACTGAATTTGACCGTCTACGCCTCCAATCTGGAGTTGCGCACGCCCATCAAGCACAATCCAAATTGTAGAACCGACGTCACCTTGATGAGCCAGGATATCTTTATGATGATAGGTTTTGAATGACATTGCGTCATTGAGCTTTTCAGCTTCGCGGTGTGAACATGAAAAGAAGGATGCTAAAGCATCCAGTCTGTCTTTAGTATCCATGATATATTTCCTGTTCACATTGCAAAGAAAAAATCATTACATTTAAACTATATAGAAAATTTTAAATACACTTAATGACTTAATTTAAACATTGGGTGATATGTGATGCAACTATTATCTGGTTTCATCATAATAATACCATGGGTATTTAGAGCCCAATTCAAAATAATGCTTATCCCGTTGATTCAGGCGGCACAAGATCCAGTATTTTGTTGATTTTTG
>CAYZLR010000092.1:0-13788 GCA_964479275.1 uncultured Caulobacterales bacterium | reverse complement strand
CTATGCCCTGCTATTCAAACCATGAAAACTGAAGTTTTTCAGCTGCCTGTTAACTGGATCATTGCCAATATAAGCATAAAGATTCTGCTGATCCTAATACCCGATCGGGTCTACCTGTAAAAACCTCCCTGTTTCTGCGTCGTAATATCTAGATTTATAACAATAGAGACCGGTTTCGGCGTCTAATCTCTGGCCGGTGAATCTCTCATTCTCGCCCGTGGCCGCGCCTGAGCTTTGTACTGCGCTGCCTGCAAGCTATAATATTAACATAGATATCGGGTGAGGGGGGAGGGGTAATGGCGTAATTTTTAAGCGATCTGTCACGCACAGTTGTGCTGTGTTTTTGCTTTTTCTGCAGGGGTTTTGGAAGAGAGCCGTGAAGGGGTGCTCACGGGGGCGCAAAATAATCTTGATCATTATAGGCCTTGAAAAAATCGGTTGAATTGATTTTATGGTCATTCTTTCCCGATAATCAAAAGGAGTTTGCCTTTCCTAAACTCTTTTTAACGATTAAGATCGTACCTTGTTCGGAAACGAGCCAGCATAAAGGGGCGAGGCACGGATTGAGGCACGGATTAATGGGCTCTCCAGGTAGGAAAGTATTGAATTGGTTGGAATTGATCTTGATATGAGCGCAATGACACATCTTCGCGTCATTGGACAGCTCCCTAAAATTTTTCGGGCATTTTTAATGGTTTTGATGATTACCATTATGAATAATCCCATTGTTATCTCCAGCGCGCGGGCTCAGCCAGAGGACGCGGCGCAAACAAGCAGCCCTTTAACGGATGTGCCGCGCGGGTCACCGATTGAAGCGATTTTGCAGAAAATTTTTGAAAAAGACTATAGCAGTGCACGGTCTTTGTTGGTGCCTTTGTTGCGCGTTGATGATGCGAATGCATTGCATATCAAAGCTGTGCTCGATGAAAATGGTTGGGGAGGGGCTAAAGATCTAGCCAATGCCATTCGGCTTTATGCGCGTGCTGCGGAAAAGGGGCAGGTTGATGCGCAATTCTCTCTTGGCGAATTGGCTTATGGGCGAAAAGGTGTGCGCCGCGACTCTGCGCGGGCTCTAGAGTGGTATCAGCTCGCGGCTAATCAAGGGCACCCTGGTGCAAAATCGAGGATTGGCACCATTTATGCGACTGGAATTGGCGTTAAAAAAGATCTGCAACTTGGCTTGCGATACATAGAAGAAGCGGCAACGGCAGGTGATCGGGACGCACAGTTTAATATCGGCGTTGCCTATCTCAATGGTTCTGGGCGGCCACAAGATTACAAAAAAGCGGGTGAATGGTTTTTACGTGCTGCGCAGCAATTCCATCCTGATGCGCAATTTAATCTTGCCCTCCTGTATGACAGTCCTCATTTGGGAGCACCGGACCCGCAACAAACTTTATACTGGATGACAGCTGCAGCTGGACGAGGATTACCCAAGGCTTATGTTGCTCTCGGGTTGATGATTGGAGAAGGGCGCGGGGCCGCAAAATCCGAACGGGTTGCAGCTGACTGGTTTGAACGAGCCGCCCTTGTTGGTGATAGCGAGGGACAGTTTCTTTATGCGTTGACACTGGCAAAAGGTATTGGGCGGCCACAACGCATCAACGAGTCGTTAAAATGGTTAGATCAATCGCTTGCAAGTAATACTCTGGATAGAGAGCAAATTTCTCAACGCCAGGCCTTGCGCAAACAACTCCTTTCACAGGGGGCAAAACCTACAGTTTTACCGGCGCGGGCGAAGCCTGAACGAGAACCTGTAGAGCAACCTAAGCAATTATTGGCAAAAAGTGCACCGGTGAAGGCCTCTCGTGAAACGCTTTCAAGCGATCTTCAGCAGAGCGAGGCGGTTGCGCCGCTAAGATCGGCAACGGTCATCGGTCTTCGTGATGCAAAAACTGGCGGAGCGGAGTCTGAAGCGCAGCAAAGCGCGCCCCCTTCTGCTCCATCTTTAAAGCCCCAAACCAATACAGCGGTAAAAAATTCAAGCGATACCAAATCAAGTCCGGTCAAGGCCTCTGAAAACGCTGTATCGGCTTTGAGAAAATAAACGGGCGCTTTGCCAAATAAATTATTCAATTGGGATAGGGAAATCAGAAAAATGTGTTCCCCTATTGTTCGTCTCCCTGTAGGGTGAGGCTATGAATAATATGATTCGTATTTTTGGCATTGATCCGGGCTCCATCGCGATGGGCTGGGGGGTGATTGATTGTGTGGGTACTCGCCTCAGTTTTGTGAATGCCGGTGTGTTGCGCCCGGCTCGAAATTTAACGCGCGCGCCGAGATTGGCCTTTTTGTTACGCGAACTTGGATTTTTGATCGAGAACTATGCACCAGAAGAAGTCGCGGTAGAAGAGACCTTTGTGAATGCAAACCCAAAGGATGCTTTGGTGTTAGGTCAGGCACGAGGGATTGCTTTAGCGGCTCCGGCATTGGTGAATTTACCTGTCCATGAATATGCGGCTAACCGTGTCAAAAAATCTGTAGTTGGAAGAGGGCATGCAGATAAGCAACAGGTGCAATCCATGGTGCGGGTTTTATTACCGACCTCAGGGGATCAAAAAGCCGATGCAGCTGATGCGTTAGCGGTTGCGATTTGTCATGCCCATCATCGCGATTTTAAAGATGTTAATCACATTCCTAAAGGGCGTATTGTTGCTGGAGCACACTCATGATTGCGATGTTAAAAGGACAGGTCGCGGCAATTGCGCTGGAGACAGCAATTATTGATGTGAACGGGGTTGGTTATGAGATTAATACAACGCCGCGCTTGTTACAAAGTCTTAATGCCGGTGAAGCGGTTTCGTTAGCAATTGAAACGGTGGTACGCGAAGATTTTATACGGCTTTATGGTTTTGCGACCCAGTCTGAAAAACAGTGTTTTCGAATACTGCAATCAGTGCAAGGCGTGGGTGCAAAACATGCACTGAATATTTTGCAAGTTCTCCCGCCGCACGATTTGTATGAGGCGATAGCCGCAGAAGATGTGACTGCGGTTTCACAAGCTCATGGCGTGGGGAAAAAAATTGCGCAGCGTATTACCACTGAATTACAATCGAAACTTGCGAGTTTGGCCGGGGAGGTTGGGTCTGGATTAGCGCTTTCTGCTCGAGATAAAGCCACTGAGCAAGGTGGAAATAGTGAGGCGCGCACTGATAGATCTGGGCAATCGGGGTTGGTGAAAGCTGATGCGGTATCCGCGCTTGTCAACCTTGGCTATGATAGCACTGAGGCGCGCCGAGCCGTGAACAGCGCGGCTTTAGTATTGGATAATCCTAGTGTTGAAAGTATAATTCCATTGGCGTTGAAAGAATTGGCCTAGATTATGAGTGAGTTTGATTATGGGCATAATTTATCGCAAACTCGTCCGTCACCTGATGACCGATTAATTGATGGTGAGCGGCGTACAGAGGATGCAGATGCCGCCTTGCGTCCAAAGAGCCTTGATGATTTTGTTGGGCAAAGACAGGCAAAAAGCAATTTGCGAATTTTTGTAGGGGCTGCACGTAAACGTTCAGAGGCTCTTGATCATGTTTTGTTTCATGGACCACCGGGCCTTGGCAAAACAACTCTTGCGCAAATTGTTGCGAATGAATTGGGCGTTAATTTTCGCTCAACCTCTGGTCCAGTGATTACCAAACCGGGGGATCTGGCGGCATTATTAACTAATCTTGAGGCTGGTGATGTTTTGTTTATTGATGAAATTCATCGCTTAACTCCGGCAGTGGAAGAGGTGCTTTATCCAGCGATGGAGGATTTTGCGCTTGATTTGATGATTGGTGAGGGGCCGGCTGCGCGCTCAGTAAAAATTGATTTGCCCCGCTTTACGCTTGTTGGTGCGACTACACGATCTGGCCTTTTGGCCAAACCTTTATTGGATCGTTTTGGCATCCCAGTACGGTTGAATTTTTATGAGCCGGATGAGTTGCAACGGATCATCTTGCGCGGGGCGGGTAAATTAGATTTAGGTATGTCTGATGATGGCGCGATGGAGATTGCCAAACGTGCGCGGGGTACGCCTCGTGTTGCTGGCCGGTTACTGCGCCGGGTGCGTGATGTCGCAACGGTTGACGATGTCGATATTGTTGACGATATCATCGCTGACCGCGCACTCCAGCGCTTGGAGATTGATCATCGTGGTCTTGATCCTTTGGATCGACGTTATCTTCGTCTTATTGCGGAACATTTTGGAGGAGGTCCTGTTGGTGTGGAAACAATTGCCGCAGCGCTATCTGAAGCGCGCGATGCTGTTGAAGATGTTGTAGAACCTTTTCTCTTGCAACAAGGCTTTATTCAACGCACACCCCGAGGTCGACTGCTTTCTCCTGCTGCGTGGAAGCATATTGGATTGACGGCACCGCAACTTGAAAATACTCAGGTTCCAAATGGAGATGATTTATTTGCGCGCTGATGGTATCATTAACCCATTATGCCGTTCATTTCAGTTTCGTTACTGTAAAAGTGATGTTACCATCTATATTTATTCATAAGCCTAGAACCCTGACTGAAATCTTGCCCACAACCTTGAGAGAGTTATTGCTATGAACACACGCTTTTTAAAGTCCATACATGCGGCTATGTTTGCTGCAATGCTTTTGGTGCCTGCACACAATGCTTCTGCATTTGACTGGCGCACGCCCTCGCAGCGAGCCATAAAGCTTGCTCGTGAAACTCTTATTATTGATGGGCATGTCGATATTCCATATAGGATTGCTGAATCCGGTGAAGACATAGGGCAAGCAACCGCAAAAGGGGATTTTGATTATCCGCGCGCGCAATCTGGAGGGTTGAATGCTCCTTTTATGTCGATTTATGTAGCTGCGAGATTTCAAGAATCTGGCGGGGCAAAGGCAGAGGCAGACCGATTGATAGGATTGGTTGAGGGGATTGCAGCTCAACACCCGGACAAGTTTGAAATTGCGATGAGTGTTGATGATGTGGAGCGAATTACCCGTGCGGGAAAAATAGCGTTACCAATGGGAATGGAGAATGGGGCACCGATAGAGGGTAATCTTGATAATCTGGATCATTTTTATGCGCGCGGTATACGCTATATTACATTAACCCATTCTCTGGTTAATCATATCTCTGATTCCAGTTATGATACCAATCGTCGATGGGGTGGGTTATCTCCCTTTGGTGTGCAACTTGTAAAACGCATGAATGATATCGGCATTATGGTGGATATCAGTCATGTTTCCGATGAAGCATTTTATGATGTTCTCAAAACAACGCGTACACCAGTGATTGCCAGTCATTCTTCATTGCGCTATTTCACGCCGGGTTTTGAGCGTAATATGTCTGACGAAATGGTGAAAGCATTGGGTAAAAACGGTGGAATCATTATGGTCAATTTTGGCTCAGCTTTTTTGGATCAAGGGTTTGTTGATTGGCGTAACGACTATCGCGAGGCTTATAGCGCTTACCTTCAAGATCTAGGTAGTGAGCATGCGGATGAAATTGAAGAAAAATTTTATAAAAATTACATAGAAACATCGCCGGTACTTTTTGCTGATATTGATGATGTGCTCGACCATATTGACCGGATTAAACAACTTGTTGGTATTGATCACATTGGTCTGGGATCTGATTTCGATGGAGTCGGCGATAGCTTGCCCGAAGGGTTAAAAGATGCATCTATGATGGGGAATCTGGTGCAAGGATTGATAGATCGCGGATATAGCGAGCAAGATATTGTGAAAATTTTATCCGGAAATGCGATCCGGGTGTGGCGTGAAATCGAAGGCGCAGCTGATCCGAATATATGGATGGCGGTTCCCGCGCGCGTGAAGCGACAAACTTTTCTGCGAACCAGGAAATAACCAATGATGGGAGTCTTTGCTCTTAGCCCTTGGGCGCTGATCGTTATTGCCGGTCTTTTAGAGATCGTATGGGCGCTAGGGTTTAAATATGTTGGCGATCATGCTCCTTTTTGGCAGCAAGCCATTGTCTTTAGCGCTCTTATCTTGAGTTTTGTACTCTTGATAAAAGCACTGGAAATCTTACCAGCTGGTACCGCCTATGCGGTTTGGACCGGTATTGGAGCCGTTGGGGTGGCGACCATCGGGATCATATTTTTTAAAGAACCGGCAATATCAGCCCGTATCATTTGTATTGGCTTGATTGTTGCCGGTATTGTTGGCTTAAAATTAACTTCTGCTGTTTAACAGTTGTTACGTTAAAGTTTTTTCAAACAAGGCTAACATGCGCGCCCAGGCTTTTTCGGCTTGGGCCTCATTGTAAACAGCTGAGTCCGGGGGGCACCAGCCGTGAAGCGTGTCTTTGTACACTTCTATTTCCGCAGGAATGCCCGCTTTTTCATAAGCAGCCGCAAGGTCTGTTTTTACGGTGGGGCTGCGCTCATCATCATTTTGTGCAATTGCATGTAAGACATGCGCTGGAGACTGCGGAATTAACAGATGTGGGCTATCATCACTATCGCGGACAAGACCCCCGCCATGAAATGAGGTAGCGGCACCAACACGATCAGGCACAGCGGCGGCCGTGCGCATGATGAGAGGCCCTCCCATACAGTATCCGGCCGTTCCAATTTTGCGCTTTGTATCCACACTTGGCTGATTATCAAGATACTGAATATAAGCACGAGCATCAGCCATGCTGGTCTCTTGTGTCAATTTTCGTGCCATTGGAATTAAAATGTTACGAGTTTCCGGATCCCGAAAATTTGCATTGGGGCCAACAACGGGGGCTTTTGCATCGCGATAAAAAGGATTGACTACCAGCACTGAATACCCTGCCTGAGCAAGGCGCATACCCATGGCTTTAAACGCGGGGCGAAGACCCTTTATATCTGGCCACATTAAGATAGCCGGGTGTGTTCCTTCTGAAGGATGCACGAAATAGCTATCACTCACACCGTCCGGCATGGTGATACTGACACTGTGTTCGCTTACCCGAATGGCAGAGGTTTCACTCTTTGTTGAATTGACCGTATTTTGAGTTGAGGTGGCCCCCTCATCTTGAGTGCATCCACTCACAAAGGCAGCGACGATAGCGGCGGTGCTCATGGCACTGAAATCGCGACGGTTTAAAGCCCCGCCTTTGCGAGCAAAAGTTTCATTGTCTTTTTCTGTGAGTTCATCGCACATCGGAATCTCCTTGTCTGGCTTTTCTAGCGCATCTCAAGCGGTATTATAGTGCTGCCAACGGCTGTTATAATAGTCACTATCATCGATTTTTATGATTAAGCGTAGCATTATTTATAGTATTCGCTATATTTCATCAAAACTATACGCATAGCGCCATCATACTCACATAAACTTGATTTTTGCAGCCTGGTTTTTAATTGAAAACTGGTGCTGACTCGATCAATTATAAACCAATGCTGCGGTTTAGGAGATAAAGATGCGAGCTTCATTAATAATTTTAGTCGTTGCAATTGCCGGAATCATTTTTGTAAATTCGCCGTTTCTTGAGGCGCAGTCTCATGAGACATCTCAAGATGTACTATCTGCCAATAACCCCAATAAGCTCAATGAGCTTGGCCCTATGGTGGGCGCAATGCTACCCCACCCCCTTTTTGATGTGAATGAGGCTGGTGGGTGCGACGCTATATCTGGTGAAAACGGATTGGTTTTATTTTTTGTGCGTTCGCTAGACTGGTGTCCATTTTGTAAAAGGCAAGCCACGCAGGCCAATGATCGTATTGCTGAATTTGAACAACGGGGGTTTAATATTGCCTTTGTCAGCTATGATGATTCACAAAAGCAGCAACGTTTTACTGAAGCAACAGGTTTCAAGGGGTATACCCTTTCTGATACAGATATTGAGATTATAAATGCGTTTGGATTGCGTAATGAGCAGCACAAACCGGAAAGCCGAGCTTATGGTATTCCGTACCCTGCGGTCTTTATCGTTAATTCTGATAAAACAATAGCAGCAAAGCTTTACGAAGAAGATTATGTGACTAATAAAAAGAGTTATCGCAATCGTCCAGCGGTTGATATCATTTTGGAAAAAATAGATGGATCTCGCTAGAATATTTTATGTTAATGTTTGCGGGTTTGCATTTCTTGTATAGCGCCTACAATGGCTCGGGGATTAGAGAGGGGGATGAAATGACCGGACTTCTCCACGATTTCGAAATGAGAATTCTTAGAAAGAGCGGCGAGCTCTAACTGCATTTCTTCCCAAACCTTATTCTGTGGTGTGAGTTTAGGATACCTTGTATCTTGAGATAATACGGTTATTGGAATAATTTCAAAATTATAGTCCATATCCTTTAATGAGGCTCCGGGCCAAGCATTCCATTCATTTTGTTCGGCAAGACGCGCGCGATGATATTTAGCTTGTGAGGCTGTTTCTAACAATCGGCCATATTCCTCAGATGACAGCCAGGGAAATTTAGGAATTAGTTTGTGCGCGTCTAATCGCATCAATCCTAAGTATGAACCATATCGAGGTTTCAGGGTTGACCAGACAGATGGAGGCTTAGTCATTCGCCATCGATTGCGTTGATCTTCATGTGAGCTATCGACTAGTACCAAACCAGCGACTTTTTCCAAATTATTTTGTGCATAAAAACGGGTGATAATCCCGCCAATGGAGTGTGCGACGAGTAACACCGGACCATTGTCAGCGGTTGCATTGATGATATCGGCAAGATCTTGTGCTTGATTTTGAAAGGTTCGCGGCGTTTTTGCGCTGTCACTCCAGCCATAACCTGCACGATCATAATAGCAAGCGCGATTCGTTTTGCTAACTTGATTTTGAATTCTCGACCAAATTAAGCTGGCATCAGAGCCAAGACCGGGTTCGAAAATAATCGTGGGACTCCCGCTACCCTTACACACATAGTGTAATCGATGGTCATTAGTGTTAATAAACTCACCAGGTGGGGGGAAGCGTTTTGCATTACTATGCACATGATATTGATGATTAATGACCATTCCAAGTAACAAAATTGGGATGGCAGCGATCGCGATCAGGGAAATGTAAAAGATTTTTTTCATCATTTATTTATGATAAGAGTAGGTGTGAATACCTGTCAAATTTTTGACAAAAAAAAACCGGCTTTTGATGCAGCAAAAGCCGGGGTTTGTCTTTCGCTGTTAATTTTTTCTATGAAGAATAATACATTGCAAACTCAACCGGGTGAGGGGTCATTTCGAAGCGTGTCACTTCTTCCATCTTTAATTCGATATAGGCATCAATTTGATCGTCAGAAAAAACATTACCTTTTTTGAGGAAACCCCGGTCTTTATCGAGAGCGTCTAGCGCGTCTCGCAAGGAGCCACAAACGGTAGGGATATCTTGTAGCTCTTCAGGAGGAAGATCATATAGATCTTTATCCATTGGGTCGCCAGGATGAATTTTGTTCTCAATACCGTCCAAGCCAGCCATCAGTAGGGCCGAGAATGTTAAATATGGATTGCCAGCTGCATCGGGGAAGCGGGTTTCTAGGCGCTTGCCTTTTGGTGAGGAAACCCATGGAATACGTACAGAAGCTGAGCGATTGCGCGCTGAATAAGCCAGTAGAACAGGCGCTTCATAACCCGGGACCAACCGCTTATAGCTATTTGTAGATGCGTTAGCAAAAGCATTTATAGCGCGAGCGTGTTTAATAATGCCGCCGATATAATACAGGCAGTTATCCGAAAGGTCAGCATAACGATCACCAGCAAACATAGGCTGGCCATCTTTCCAAATAGACTGATGAACGTGCATGCCGGAACCATTATCGTTCATGACGGGTTTGGGCATAAAGGTTGCCGTTTTGCCGTAGGAGTGCGCGACTTGATGAACAATATATTTATAAATTTGTAAACGGTCAGCCATTTTCGTCAGTGTTGAAAAGCGCATGCCCAGTTCATGTTGTGAGGGAGCAACCTCGTGGTGATGTTTCTCTGGTTCAATGCCCATCTCCGTCATGACGGATAACATTTCAGAACGCATGTCCTGTAGGCTATCAACGGGAGGAACTGGAAAATATCCCCCCTTAGGCCCTGGGCGATGGCCAAGATTGCCGTGTTCATAGTCCGTCGCTGAGTTATAGGGGCCCTCGGTTGAATCGATAGCAAACCCGGTTTGATTTTGCTCAGTGGAGAAACGAACATCATCAAACACAAAAAACTCTGCTTCCGGGCCAAAAAAAGCGGCGTCGCCTATGCCTGAAGATTGTAAATAATTCTCAGCGGCTTTGGCCGTTGAGCGAGGGTCGCGTCCATAGGGTTGCCCCGTTGAAGGCTCGAGAATATCACAATTAATGGATAGGGTTGGTTGAGCAAAAAATGGATCGATTACAGCAGTATCGGTATCTGGCATTAAAATCATGTCAGATTCATTGATGGCCTTCCAGCCTGCAATAGAAGAGCCATCAAACATGGAGCCTTCTGAGAAGAAGTCATCATCAATCATGGACTTGTCGAAAGTGACGTGCTGCCATTTTCCACGGGGATCTGTGAAACGCAGATCTACAAATTTGATATCATTGTCTTTAATTGTTTTAAGGACAGCATTTACCGACATAAAAGGTCTCCAGTAGATTTAACACTTTTGGTTTCAGCCTGAGTGTTTAGTTTTTGTGTGACTGGAGATAAAATGCGTCAGAACTGGGACCGGGGCAAGGAAAATTTTGCGTCGCAACACATTCCTTTCGGTTTTATCGTAAAATTGCTCCAACAGCAGAGATAAATTGGAGAATTACACAGTAATTTGAAATATTATGCTATTTTAGGGGTGTTATAAAGCAAGGTCGCCACTCTCATTGGTGCGAATCCTAACGGCATTATCCATTGTTGATATGAAAATTTTACCATCGCCGATTCTCCCTGAATGAGCGGCTCCTGTAATTGCTGTCAGGGCTTTGTCCACGTGATCGTCTTGAACAACCAGTTCGATTTTGATTTTTGGTAAGAAGTCCACGACATATTCAGCGCCGCGATAGAGTTCCGTATGGCCCTTCTGGCGGCCAAATCCGCGTGCGTCTATCACCGTCATGCCAGCAAGTCCCACATCTTGAAGGGCTTCTTTTACATCGTCTAATTTGAATGGTTTTATGATGGCTTCGATTTTTTTCATAACAGCCTCCTGAAGACATATTGGTCGTATGGCGTTGAATGACTAAAAAAATTCTAACAAATGTGAATTCGAAGGTGAGATCAAGAACAAATACGTTTTCACCAAGATTTCATTCCTAGTTTAGGCCAAGTCGGGCTGAGATAAAAGAAACAATACGGATTAAAAAACCTATCAACAAAAACCATGATTATTTGCCGGCATCGGGCTCACGAACAGGGTAGGGGCCATCTTTAAAAATTTTATCGTGATAACCTTTTGCGCCTATTATTTTAGCAAGGGCACTGGTGACCGTGCCACCTTTATCCACGCGTTCTAGAACGGTTTTAAAATTGTGTAGAGGCTTCCAACCCAATTTATTGCGCGCATGATCATTCACATAAACACGATCCAGAGTATCTGGTAAGCTCCAATTGTTTCGTGCGTAAACATCAGCCGTATCAATATATTTTTTTAAGCAGGTTGGTAAATCTGTACGTATACACTGTAAGTCTGATTGTGAAAATGGGGTTGTTGCACTGATAATAAAACGATCAAAGTGTATTTTTGATGCAGCTTTTTCGGCGCACAAATGGGCGCTAACAATATCTTCAATATCTGCACGTCTGTTTAACAGCTCATTTAGTTTTGCATTATCATTCGCAAATTTTTCGCGTGTAACTTTGCTGTCATCCTCTTCGGGAAAAAATCGCGAAGTTCTTAAAATGATGCAGGGTAATTGATGATCTTTGCTAATTTGTTCGCATAAATTTTCTGCAGTAATTTTGGTGATTCCATAGATGTTTTTCGGAACAGGAACAAGTTTCTCCGTGACCCAGACTGCAGGTTGATCCTGCTTTGGCTGCATAGCGTACCCAAACACACTGGTTGTGCTTGTAAATATAAAGCGATTGACCTTATGGATTATCGCTTCTTCGAGAAGATTGAGCGTAGCGGTAATGTTACTATCAATAAATTGTTGTCTGGTATGAGTTTCAATATGGGGTTTATGCAAGGTAGCGCAATGAAAAATACTCTCGACGTCACACAGAATAGATTTTACAAATGTACGGTTTGATAAATCTCCAACATGAGTAGTCGTGGTCGCGGGCTTAATATCTGCGGAAATGATATCTCGCCCCATTTCCCGTAGAGTGCGCACCAAAGCTTCACCAAGATGACCAGAACTGCCTGTAATAAGAGTTTTCATGCTGTTAGTTTAATCACAAATTGGTGGAATCAAACAGACTCATTTTTCCACATTATAAGTCTTAAATTGATGGGGGGTGAGTGTCGAGATTAATGTCAGGAAAGCTGCGAAAAGTAATATTTGGTTGCCAATAAAGAAACCTAACTTATAGAATATGATTGCTGCATCAAAAAACAAGCTGAAGACTATAAACCATAAAACTCGTTTTGCAAACTTATTTGTATTTTTATGAAGTATAAGGATCAGTACAGCATAAGTAATCCAATGTTGTGAGGGCATAATCCAGATTGGCAGAAATGTTGATTTTAAGAATGCAGATTGGATTGTTGTTATCTCCTGCACAAGCATAGGGACAGCACTGAGATGGAAGATTGCGCCAAAAAACAGCAAGAGGGCAGCGATGATGGCAGTCATGCTTTTCATTGTTATCTTACGCTTTCGTTATTTGAAAACCTAAGAAATTTTACAATTGTGAAGAAGGTGGCAGATAATAATATCAAAGACCAGACGAAATATTCTTCACAAATTAGTGCAAGAGACCATGTCTGGCTTGTATATGTATGAACATTGAGAACGTATATATCTATTTGCGTAAGTGTGAAAAAAAGTAAATTACTTATGAGAGTGACAATTAATCCACCTGCAAAAATTGAATGCTTTTTGTTGAAAAATGAGATTGCGCAAGCAGAATAAGCCAATGCAGTCACCGTCAGTAATATCATAAAAAGCAACAGTGAGAATGCACTTTTGGTAAAAACGTCATGACTTGCTATGACCGATAATAGGTAAAACTTTGCGCCTGCCCACCCGGCAATTATAATGCTTAATATCCAACGCATTATAGGCTCAAGCTGTTGTGTGATCTTAATGTTTTTGAGAGTAGAAAAATAACATCCGCATAGAAAACAAAATGCCTTGTAGTTTGAGGATATACTTTCGCTTTCACTTATCATTGCAAGGTACCATGATTGATGATTTTCGTGAGCGCTGGAGTGGGCTTTGTGCATTAAGCAAAGCATGGTTTGTCTGGCAAATGAAAAAATCATGAAATCTCTCCTGTCGAGAGGGTGGCTTTTTTACTGTTTGGAAGAGTTTTTGATGGGGGGGGTAATGTGTGTGCTAAATTTTCTCCTTCAGGCGAGAGCGTATAAATATGACGGGGCGGGCGTCCCGGTTGCTCTGGTGCAGCCCACTCTGATTTGAGGAATCCTTGATCATGAAGTCGCATCAAAATCGGATAGAGGGTGCCAGATTTTAAGCCCGTCTCTTTGCACAAATCATAGCCATGCCACAATTCTTGTGGAGAATGCAGCAATGTCTGAAGCACTAATTTTGTTTGTTTGGATATGTTTCTACGTCTCGCCATAACATTATTCTATATATGTAGAGTTTGTTCGTCAATAGGAATTATTAACAAAGAAAACGCAGATGCCGGGCAAAACAACAAGCATGTAATAAATTGCACGATCAACCAGAAAGAGAGCGTATGAAGCAATCCGTATATCTGCCTTGTAAGAGTCCGATTCAAAACTAATATTTAGCCAGTCGTCTTGAGATCATACGGA
>CAYZLR010000091.1:0-13873 GCA_964479275.1 uncultured Caulobacterales bacterium | reverse complement strand
CCCTGCTATTCAAACCATGAAAACTGAAGTTTTTCAGCTGCCTGTTAAAACAAAAGGCTAAAGCATATGGCGCGGTTCTCATTGATAGCAAATGGCTCTGAAGCGTGGTCTATCAATTTCTATTTTGCATGATAGGTTAAATCTAAAAAGACATCTTCCAGATCAGCTTCAACAGTTGAGAGGTCTTTGACCGATATTCCATGTTGAGACAATTGCGCGAGAATATCCGCGACTTCTCCCTTACTGGGTTGATAGGGAATGGAGAGTTTTCCATCGTCCCGTTTTTCGATCTCAAATCTATGCAAAGAAGGAATTTTTTCAGGCAGTTTATCAGGCGTGACGATCAGCGTTTTGTTATCGAAGGAGGCAATCAGTTTTTCTGTCGGTTCACACGTGACAACTTCGCCATGATGGATAATGGCGATTTGATCACATAATTCTTGTGCTTCTTCCAGATAGTGCGTTGTCAGAACAATTGTAGTGCCTTGTTGGTGAAGCTCCAAAACCAGCTCCCACATTTGTTTGCGCAATTCGATATCAACGCCAGCGGTGGGTTCATCTAAAATGAGAATAGGAGGTTTGTGAACCATCGCCTTGGCAACCAAAAGACGGCGCTTCATGCCGCCAGAAAGTTGGCGGACGTAAGCGTCCGCTTTGTCTTCAAGACCCAGTGATCGCAAAATCTTCATGGTTTCACGTTGGCCGCGCGGTACACCGAAAAAACCGGCCTGTAATTCCAATGATTCTTTAGGCGTAAAAAAAACATCGGTAGTGATTTCTTGCGGTACCACCCCGATTGCGGCTCGCGCTTGTCGCGGATTTTGATCGATATCAAATCCCCAAACGGATGCTTGGCCGCTTGATTTATTGACTAGCCCGGCGATGATATTGATAAAAGTAGATTTGCCGGCCCCGTTCGGTCCTAAAAGACCAAATATTGATCCAGTCGGTATATTTAAGTCAATGCCTTTCAGTGCTTGTTTGGCTTCGGATTTTTTCGTTGCCGCGTAGGTTTTTTGTAAGTTTTTTGCGACAATCGCAAACTCTTCAGAAGGCGAGTTCTGAAAATTTTTATCTGAGCGATCATTTGAAAGAGTGTCGGGCATAGTTGCAAATTCCATTGTCTTCAGCGGCGTAACCCAAATAATCTCTAACTGCAAGTTAGGGAGATACGGTCTGGATGATTTGCGTGAATTACGACTACACAAATTCATGCGCATGAGGTAAGAGGTCAGGGTGTGGTGCATTGGTGGTAGGCTGGTGGCACCATCTGGAATCGCCTAAATTGAGAGACTGAAGACCATGGCAAATCATGGCTCCCATGCACAAGATCAGGAAATCACCTATGTTGATCAGCATAGGATTGCCTGCGACGGCGGGGGCGGCGCATTAGGCCATCCCAAGGTTTATTATTCACTCGATGATGATGTTGCTGTTTGTGGCTATTGTGATCGCAAATTCGTTTATGATCCGGAGAAGGCTGCTCATTAATCGCTTTGAAGCAGCGGCCAAGACTGTCCCTCAAGAAACTATAATTCTAGATGATGCCAATTTATGTGGCACAAATCGCAAAAAATTACTTTTTTCGATTAGGATCTGGAGCGGGTAGCGGGAATCGAACCCGCATATTCAGCTTGGAAGGCTGCTGCACTACCATTGTGCTATACCCGCTGTAGAGTAAGTTTGATAGCGTAACTGGATATAAGTGCAAGCTTTTTATGGGATTTTGATATCAAAATTGAGCGATTTGCGACATCTGAAAGCGCGTTTACGGCTTATAAAGGTTAGGCCAAGAATTGAAGTCGTCCAGAGCCGGAAGGGCTCAGGACTACGTTTCAATTATGGATGTTTTGCTTTATGAAGGTGGTTATGAACCCATCTTCTACGACTTCTTTTAACCCTGTGTTTGCTGACCGGCCTGTCACAATATTTGCGGTCATGTCGGCATTGGCCAATCAATATGATGCCATTAATCTCGGGCAGGGCTTTCCAGATGAGGCGGGCCCTGACGAGATTTTACGCTTCGCCGCTGATGCCTTGATGAACGGTAATAATCAATATGCGCCAGTGATGGGGGTTGAACAATTACGCCGCGCGGTGGCATTGGCCAATAAGCGGTTTTATGACCTTGATGTGGACTGGCGTGAACAAGTCCTGGTCACCTCGGGTGCTTCAGAGGCGCTTGCTGCGTCTTTTCTGGCACTTTTGAAGCCGGGTGATGAGGCGATTCTTTTTGCGCCATTTTATGATAGTTATGCCCCTATGGTTGAGGCCACTGGCGCAAAACCTGTGATCATAGAGCTGCAAGGCCCGGCATGGCGCATTGAAGAGGATATTTTAGAGCGTGCCATAACAAGCAATACACGCGTGATTGCCATTAATTCCCCCCACAACCCTTTGGGAAAAGTGATCAGTACAGATGAATTAGAAACAATCGCCAAGCTTTCGATTGCGCATGATCTGACGGTGATTTGTGATGAAGTTTACGAACATGTGATTTTTGATGGGCTAGCCCATACGCCCCTTATGACATTACCCGGTATGAAACAGCGCACGGTGCGCATTGGCTCTGCAGGTAAGACGTTTTCGCTGACGGGGTGGCGGATTGGATATTTAACGGGGCCTGCCGCGTTGGTTGCAAACATTACCAAAGCGAGACAATTTTTAGGCTATACAACCCCTGCCCATACCCAGTTAGCGGTTGCTCATGGGCTCGCCTTTGATGATGGTTATTATCAAGATTTGACTGCGACCATGCAGAAAAAGCGCGATTTGATGCGCGCTGCACTTCAGGGCGTTGGCTTTGACGTAATGGAATGTTCGGGGACATATTTTATTACAACCGATATTCGCCCGCTTAGTGCATTGAGTGACTATGAGTTTTGCGAAGACATTACCCGCAATGCCGGGGTGACGGCTGTCCCCTTATCCGCCTTTTATCACCATAACTTATCAAAACCACCACGCCATTATGTCAGGTTTTGTTTTTGTAAAAAGCCTGAAGTTCTCAACGAAGCCACAAGACGATTGGCGCAGTACTTTAAATAGGAAAAAAGCATGATCAGTATTCGTATTTTTGTTACCTTGATCCTATCGAGTTTTCTCGCCTGTGTGCCCACGGCTCTGGCGCAACCTCATGAGGTTTCACAAAGGGGTTTTGCCGAGTCTCTTGATGAATTGTTTACTAAAAATCTGCATGCGCCAGCGATAAGTGGTGCCGTCCTTGCCGTGAAAGTCAACGGCGAGCTTGTGCATGCGGAGGCTATCGGTTGTCGTCAAATTGCGAAAACGGGACTCGCATCGGCGATAGCCCCTAAGTGTCGTAAAAGGTTGAAGCCAAGTACAAAAATCCGCATGGCTTCGATATCAAAAATGGCATTAGCGCTAGGGGTGTCATCGCTGGTAGAGGATGATATTATTAATCTTGATGCTGATATTTCAAATTATTTGGGCTGGCGATTGCGCAATCCTAATTACCCAGACATACCGATCACGACCCGTCAACTCCTTTCTCATACATCGTCAATTCGAGATCCTGAAATCTATTGGGCAAGAGCGCCTCAATCGTTGCAGACTTTTATAGAGGAGAACATCAATGCGTTTTCAAAGGGGGGGGCAAATATAGATGACTCTCCTGGTAAATATTTTCAATATGCAAATCTAAACTCAGGTATTTTGGCAACGATAATAGAGAATGTGAGCGGTAAGCGGTTTGATCAGTTTATGAGACAGGCCGTATTTTTGCCTTTGGAGATTGATGCGGGGTATAATTGGTCCGGTGTTGCCCAAAAAGCCAGGCGCTCAGGGGCTATTTTGTATCGTTGGCAAAATGCTGACGATGGCACGCAACAGTGGCGCCCTCAAACTGATGATCGCAAAATTCTCAACGATACGACCCCTTATTTTTTAACGGATTTATCAGGTAACCCTGACCAATATTTGGCGAGCTATAAGCCTGGCGATAATGGCACTCTTTTTTCTCCGCAAGGGGGTATGCGCGCGAGTGTGCTGGACTTATTGACTTTACTGACCGAGGTTGATCAAACGCCATTGCTAAAAGAATCAGTATGGAAGGTAAATTCCACTGAAACTAATGGAGACACAGAAGAACAATATTTTTCTGATTATGGTTTTGGGATTCAAACTGTCGAGGGTGATGAAGGCTTTTTAAAGGGGTATCGCTTAAAAGGACATGCGGGGGAAGCTTATGGTCTATACAGCGGTGCATGGAATTTGTATTCAGAATCTGCCACGCAAAAATCGCCCCCAATAATCAGTGTTGCATTTGTAGTGACCGGCACCCAAGAAATACCTTCATCCGGTTCACATCCAGGCTTTAATATACTTGAAGAAAATCTATTGCGTATAGGGATGTCTTACGCCGAACAGTTCCTTGAATCTGGTCGTGCAAATATCGCTTCAAAGGCCAAGAAAAATCTGAAGCATGGGGGTGAGAAGACACATGATGAGCCACGGCCATATGATAAGGAGCGAGATGCAGCTGCGGATGTTGATGCGGTTTTGCTAAAGGCAAAGCAATCGGGCAAAAAACCTCTTTTGGTTTTGGGCGCGAATTGGTGTCATGATAGCCGCGGCTTAGCGGCTCGGTTTGAAAAGTCTGAGTTTGTGAAATTGATTAATGACCATTACGAGCTTGTGTATATTGATGTTGGTAAGCGTGATCGTAATTTAGATATTGCTGAAAGGTTTGGTGTTTTTGAGTTAATTGGTACGCCAACGGTCTTGATACTCAGTGAAGATGAAGTTTTGTTAAATGCATCTAGTGTGCATCGCTGGCGAAGAGCCGCATCTATTTCAGATCAAGATACATTTGAGTATTTCAATTCATTTGCAAAAGGTGAAATATGGAAAGCGCCACAATAACGCAAGTTGCGGCGGTACAGGCCGGCTCTGTACTTTTTAGTCGCACGCAGACTATGGATAAATTTGCTGACCTTTTATCAAAAGCCGTATCAGGCTTTCAAAAAGGGTCAGCGAGATTGGTCGTGTTTCCAGAGGCTTTTATTGGGGGCTATCCAAAGGGGCATCATTTTGGTGCGCCGGTAGGGTCTAGAAGCTCCGGGGGGCGCGATTGGTTTTGCCGGTATTTTGAAAGCTCTATTGAAGTCCTTGGTGCCGAGACTGCTCAAATTGCGCGTATGGCAAAAGATCATGATACAGATATTGTTGTTGGTGTAATTGAACGTGAAGGAGGAACCCTTTATTGTAGCGCTCTTTGTTTTTCTTGCACTGGGGAGTTGGTTGGAAAAAGGCGTAAATTAATGCCGACAGCGGCTGAACGCCTGATTTGGGGCTATGGAGATGGTTCAACTCTTAAGGCCTATAAAACCAAAAGCGGTGTATTGAGTTCTGTGATTTGCTGGGAAAATTATATGGCAGCCCTGCGTCTTAGCCAGTATGCACAAGGGGTGCAAATTTACTGTGCACCAACGGTTGATGATCGCCCAAATTGGACTTCGACAATGAATATGATTGCCTTAGAAGGGCGATGCTTTGTCGTGTCTGCATCACAGTATTTGTTACGAAGCGATACACCGCAAGATTATAAACCTATACAAGGGGATGACCCTGATACTGTATTAATTAATGGCGGCAGTGTAATTGTCTCGCCTTTGGGGGAAATCCTTGCTGGGCCCGTTTTTGGGAAAGAGGCCGTCATTCACGCAGAGCTGGATTTTCGCGAAATCATTAGAGGAAAAATGGATTTTGATGCCACTGGCCATTATGGTCGACCAGATGTTTTTTCTCTTGAGGTGAACACGGCTCCAAAGGCACCAGTTGAATTCAAAGAGTAACCAATATGGTGTGGTGTATTGGTCAAACTTTAGGGATCTTTTTTTTCTGAGGGCACATTATCATTTGTATCGGCATTATTTGCCCCTGGCTTAATAGTTTTGGGTCTCTTTGTCTCAGATATGTCAGTATCGGGTTCAACTGAATCGAGTGTCTCAGTAGTTTCTTTTTCCGTTTCGTCTTTTAGACCAGCTAACATAACATTTTCATGCTTAATGTCAGCGATTTCTCCATTATCGGAGAGTAAAATTGCAATTGGTCGCGTTGACTGGAATTGAGTCAAAATCAGCATGACGGTAATGGTCATCGGGATTGACAATAAAACCCCGGTAAACCCCCATAGAGCCCCCCATACAGCCAAAGAAAAAAGTATCACGAGAGGGCTCAAGTTTAATGTTCTGCCCACTAAGCGCGGTTCGATAATTGCACTCATCGTTTGCTCTGCGCCGATCATAAAGCCAAATAAAATGAGTGCTTTTAGCGGGCCACCATCAGGTTGAACCAACATTAATGAGACAGGCATTAAGATCGCCATAGCGGCGCCAAATAGGGGTATAAAATTAAACAGGAAAATCAAAAGCGCCCAAAAGCCAGCAAAATCAACCCCGATAAATTTCATGATGACATAGCTAATAGTAGCTGTAATCAAATTCGTAATGGTTTTTACAGATATGTATTGGCGAACTAAGATTGCAATATCTGAAATGGTCTCATTTACAGCTTGTTGCTGATTTTTTCCCGCACTGATCATGCCAATTTTTTTAAAGATCCGTCCTCGTTCCAATAGCATAAACGAGACGTAGAAAAGTACTGTGCCCAAGGTTAGAAAATTGGATGTTATAGAGCCAAGAGAGCCCAAGGCTTGCCTTAGGAGCGGGGTCACCATCCCAAGGGCTGCTTGTTGAAGGTCTGCCATGGAGCCAATTAACTCTTGAGGGATATAGTCTTGTGCCCGAAACCATTTAAATATGTTGCTGGCAAAACTCGTAAGGCGTCGTTCGTAATCGGGCCAAACCTCCAGCACATTACTTACATTTGTGCGTACAATTGCGACAATGATCACAAAACATAAACTGATAATGGCAAAGGCAAACAGATAAGAAAGCCAATGGGGAAAATATGTTCCAATCATTGGCGTTTTGGCTACGCTTTCTTTTAGAGAAAAGATCAAGAAACAGACAAATCCGGCGATAACAAAGGGTATCAATACGCCGCGTCCGATATAAACGATAAATCCCAGTAAAACTGTGAAACCAAGGCTAAAGAACAGTTGGGCGAAGCCAGAAGTGGGGTGGGCATTTTGATTCAATGGCATAATAATCTCCAAAATAGACTTCTAGAGTGATTTTTTGAAAATGCCAATTCACGGCCTATCCCTCTATTCTATTTAATTGACTTTTGTTATGTAGTTAATCTGTTTGGTTTTTTAAAGTCAGCTTGATGACACATTCAATGCTAGTGCGAAAACATATTCCATGGTCTAATCCACGTGATTTGTTTCAATTATTCAAAGACGAACCATATGCCCATCTCTTTCAAAGTGGTGATCAGGCAGTAAAAAATCGATGGTCCTTTATTATTGCGCGCCCGAGTCATGAAATTTCAGTTTCGCAAAACCAATGTCGAATTGATGGGGTGCGCAAGCTTGGCTCTATTGATGATATATTACGAGATTGCTTACCCTTAACCGCTTGCTGTTTTGAAACTGAGGAGGGGGTAAAGGCTATCCCTTTTATAAGTGGGCTTGTTGGCTATATTGGATATGAAGCGGCAAGTTTGTTTGAGCCGAGCCTGAAAATGCCTGTCTCTCCCTATGCGTTGCCTGACATTAAATTGGGGCGCTATGAGGCATCAATTGTCTTTGATCATCAAAATCAGGAAGCTTTTATTTGTGGGCGCACTGATCGTAGTGTTGATGAATTGTATGAAGTTTGTCTCGAAAAACCAGATTTGAAATTATGTCATTCCAGTCCTTTTGCACGACAAGATCGAAAGTTTACGCTATCTTCTAACTTCTCAAACGTGCGTTATATTACTGCTGTAAAAATAGCAAAAGAAGCGATTTTGAATGGCGATTTTTTTCAAACAAACCTTTCTCGCCGAATCAAAATTGAATTTTCACAAGATCATCAAGTCACTGATTATTTAGCGATGTTTGATGAAATCATGCAGCATAGCGATGCCAGCTATGGCGCTCTTTTGCAATTTTCAGAAGGAGTCATTCTGTCAAATTCCCCAGAAAAATTCTTTTCTATCAAGCCACTCATGAATGGACAATTGAAATTAGAAGCTGCCCCTATTAAAGGGACAATTGCCCGCCATAGCAACAAAGAATTAGATCGCCAACAAGTCATTAAGTTGCAAAATAATCCTAAAGATCGCGCAGAAAATATTATGATCGCGGATCTTTTGCGAAATGATATGTCACGCGTATGTGAGTGGGACAGTATTCGGGAAGATAGTCTTTGCTCTGTGCTGAGTTTAACCCATGTTCATCATTTAGTGTCGCGTATTTCTGGAATTTTGCGACCTGATCATGACGGCGTTGATGTCTTGCGTGCGCTTTTTCCGTGTGGGTCAATTACGGGTGCGCCAAAAATTGAAGCTATGGGTGCGATTTCGGATATTGAAGAAACCGGGCGGGGGCCCTACTGCGGGGCTATTGGGTATTTCGATGATCGCGGAAACGCAGATTTTTCTGTAGCGATACGGATTTTAATTCAGTCTTGGGGAAATAATCATACAGATAGGGTGGGTGGATCTATATTAAATATTCCTGTGGGGGGCGGTATAACATTACGATCAGATCCGCAATCTGAATATGATGAAACCAATTTAAAGGCTACTGCTTTGATGAGAATGCTAAAAATCACATCGGAAAACGATCTATGATATTGATCATCGATAATTACGATAGTTTTGTTTTTAATTTGGCCCGTTATGTCAATTTAGCTGGGATGGAGACAAAAGTTGTTCGTAATGATAAAATCTCGGTGTCCGCATGCCTTAAATTAAATCCCAGTGGTTTGATCATTTCTCCTGGGCCAAAAACCCCTGGAGATGCCGGGGTTTGTATGGCCCTTCTTGAGGCTTGGCCACGGCAAGTGCCAGTGCTCGGGGTTTGTCTTGGTCATCAATGTTTAGTTGAGCACTTTGGCGGTATAACAGTGCGCGCGGATGTTCCTTTACATGGCGAGGCGAGCACTATCGATCATGATCAGCAAGGGCTTTTTAAAGGGTTGAAAAGTCCATTGAAGGTCGGGAGATATCATTCTCTAATATCAAAAATTCCTAGAGTGAGCGATACGAGGCAAGAGCTAGATGTTTGTGCAAAGAGTTTGGAAGGGGAAATAATGGCTGTTCGCCATAAACATGCGGCATGGTTTGGGGTACAATTTCATCCAGAATCTGTTTTAACCCCAGAGGGGCAAATTATTGTTAAGAATTTTATTGATATCTGCCACGTGAGACAAACCATATGATCTATTATTTAAATGGCGATTATTGCAATCAAGTTGTTTCGCTACATCATAGGGATCGTGGATTTTTATTGGGTGATGGCGTTTTTGATACAGTGTTGATCAAAAAAAATACGCCTATTTTTTTTAAAGAACACTTAGACCGTCTCAATCATGCATGCGAAAGTTTGCATATTCCTCATCGCCTGGATCTACCAAAAGCCGTTGAAATTTTTCAACAACTCAAGATACGAAACAATTTAAGCAATGATGATTGCGCCTTGAGAATAACCGTGAGTAGGGGGGCGGGTGATCGAGGTCTTTTGTTTCCTGCACGAGATTATTCGCCAACATCTATGATCACCATCTCACCATATTTGCATCCTGCTACAAAACTCAAAAGCATGATCGCATCGTACTCCCGGTCATCACAGTCGCTTTCATCAGGCTATAAAACCCTGAACTATCTTGATAATATCATGGCAAGAAATGAAGCTGCTGAAAAGGATTGTGAAGAGGCGATTATGCTGAATGAATTTGGTCGTTTGGCTTGTGGTTCTTATAGTAATTGTTTCTTGGTGCTGGAGAGTGGGGAGATAATAACGCCAGCGATCGCGGAAGGGGCATTACCGGGAATTGTACGTTCAAAATTGATTGAAATTGCGAGTGACCATAATTTCGAGATTTTCGAAGAACGCATCAAACTTGATCGCTTAGCTCAAGGTGAGTTATTTTTTTCTAACAGTTTGATGGGGCCGATTGCAGAAGCAAAGTTAGTATCGCCGAAAGCACGAGAAATTTTTGATCAGATAAAAAATATCTACTGGCATTATGTCGATGAGGATATTGAGCGGTTTCAAAACGCGTTCGCAAAGAATCATAACTAGTGGATTTTTATAATGAAAGCATTTCAGATCAAGCGCCAAGCTATAACCGCGATTATTGAAGGATTGATCCTTGATTTTTCGCGCACCCTCGTGGCGAGAAAAAGGGCTTCACTTGGAAATATTGTCTGGGATAATGATCTAGTCCTCAGTGAGGAGAGTTTGAGTGTCGATACCGAGCAACTAATAATTTATCAAAACCTTGTAGCCGAATTTTTTAATGTTCCTTCCTCTACTTTCGTGAGGGACAGGAATACTTTAGGGCAATGGGCAGACTTACTGTTAGAGGCAATTGACCGCAAAATGGAGGTTTTGAATTTTCGCCCGGCAGGCTCTACCATAGGGTTTGATGGTGAAAAAATTGTCGAGGAGACACTCGATTATTCTTCTCCTGAAACATATAATGCGCATAGTCTATGTGGTCACCGTGCAGATCGTTTGTTTCAGGAAGCCGCTGCAGCGGCAAGCCTGTTACAAGGCAGACGGCGACTGGTGACATTAATTTCCCCCCATAGTGTCCTTGGCTTTATCGTGACGGTGTTGATGCCGGCGTTGCAAAAAATTGAAGTGCTGGATGCGCGTCATATGCTTCTTGAGGAAGTTTCGAGTCAGCTAACATTTGGAGATGTGATGATAGCGACGCCGTCTTTATGGGCATATTTAATGCGCGAGGATATCAAAGCACCTGACAATATTATGGCTGTGAGTTTTGGTGAAATGATGACGATGGATCTTGCAACCAAATTGCGGCGTAACGGGTTTGGTGTGCTCAGAGAGTTATATGGATCAACGCAAACAGGACTAGTCGCTTGGCGTGATACGCCGAATGATGATTTTGTTTTGTTTGATCATTGGACGCGTAGTGGAGATAATTTGATCCGTCATTACCCGGATGGAAAAAAAGATTCGATCATACCTATGGATTTTTTTGCCTGGAAAAATTCCCGGAATTTTCAGTTGAGTGGGCGAAGAGATGGTGCCGTGCAAATTGGAGCGGTCAATGTTTTTCCCGAAAAAATTGCGACTATCATTACAGAGTATCCAAATGTGGAAAAGTGTAGCGTTCGTATGATCAATACAGGATTTGGTACAAATCGTTTAATTGCAGACATTTATTTAAAAGGAAAACATAAACCTGATCGACGTCTTGCACAGAACCTCGATCAATGGTGTCGAAATAAACTTGCGATCAATGAGCGTCCTCACATTCTCAATTTTTATCAGGCATAAAAAAGCCCGCTTATTATATAATAGGCGGGCTTAAATATATTCTGTGTCACATTGAATGACATATTACCAAAAAATTTTCTGGTTAACCATCCGTAGCACCATTCGCAGCTTGACCAAGTTTCTCTTGAATTTGTCTATTAATGATTCCAAATTCATCTGAGTCATCGCCGACTGTTAATGTGGCTTCGCAATGTGTTGTACAATTGTAGGTGGTGCGATTCGATCCACCATGATAAACTAGCATATTATTACTAGGCGGATTAACGCGGACTTGAAGGTTGTCGATTGTTTCGCCTTCTTCATCCAAAATAATGATGTTTGTTAAGCCCGGCGCTTTTCCAAATAATAAAAAACGATCTTTTCCCTGAACGGAAACATCTGCAATACCAGGGTTTCCCACAATAATACTATCGGCAGATTTAGATATCGCATGAGAGCGAACCTGGTCCATTGTAACCCAAATTTGCTCAGCTGTTGCAGGCATTGCAACCGCAAGGGTTAATATACCCCCCAAAAAACAAGAACGCATGATGATCCTTCCTGACTGAATACTCATGCTTATCGATAATACATATTCGTCAAGGAAGGTTTAACAGCCAATTTATAATTTAATAAATCGTCGATTGAAATAATCGGTTATAGAAAATTAAAAACTCTTAAATCGTAGGAATTTTTACACCATTTTAAAATCTTTTGGAGATGATATTTGAGGTTAAGAAATTAATTTCCCCCAATTGGCGCTATCTGATGGGGAGTGATAGGAGCCGACTATGCGTGCAGTATATAAAAGACGTAGCAATAAAAAGTTAGAAATAGATAATATCAATTCGTGTGAGAACGAGGTGCTTTCGCTTGAACGATTTGAGCCTTTTCAAAATATCCCTGATACAATATTAGAGGCGATTAAAGAGACAGCTGATTTTCGTGATTACAATGCTGGGGAGACTATTATTTCTCATGGGCAGTATGAGGGAGACAGTTTTTTTATCGTTGCAAGTGGACAAGTTAAAATTACTATTATCAACCCAGCCACTGGTGCGATGTTCATGGAGACGATAACAGCAGGAGGATCTTTTGGCCTAGACATTATACTAGCTAGCCAAGATCAGGATTTTGTTGGCAGTATCACACTTAATGCTGATACGGATAGTCAACTATGGGTGCTTGATAAATACGCATTTTGTGATGTATTGCAAAACCGCCCATCGCTATCCAAGAATTTATTGTATTATTTATCTTCCGAGTTTACGCGCTCGCGTTTTAGAAGTTTTGAATTTACAACGTCACCTGAAGTTGGAATATATGAATTAATTCTCTCATATGTTGAACGCGACGAAATAACTGGCGAATGGCTTATTCCCAACTTGCCTAAGCATCGTGAACTCGCTGAGCGTGCTGGCGTTGATGAAAGCGTTGCTGGAAATGCCATTGCTATTCTAATACAGGAAAAGATTGCACGCAGAAATTATCCCGGAATGATTATCGACGATATGGGAAAATTAGAACAATTATCAAAGTAGAAAAAGAGATTTAAATTAAAAATATTTTCCGTTAACCAGTTTTTTTCAGATTATATTTACAAATTTTTGTGAAGATCAATACGGTTCAAAACAGAGCCATAAGTCACGAGTAAGTAGGAGTTATACATGACTAAACTATTGAAGAGCTTTATTGCTGATGAAGACGGTGCAACGGCTATTGAGTATGGCCTGATTGCCGCTCTAATTTCAGTTGCTATTATTACAGCTGTTATGAATGTAGGTACAAACCTTAATTCTACATTTGGCAAAATTGAAGGCGCAACTGCTCCTTAATTTGTTTTTCAAAAGTGGATTGAAGAAATATTCTACAAATCCATTTTAAAAAGGGAGGCTTATGCCTCCCTTTTTTTTATCTAATAACCTTGTGTTAAATTGATACGGGTTATGCTTAGGAAAATATCTGGAGTCGTTTATGAGTTATATTTTCCTCGCGGTTTTTCCCGCTGCCTTAATCATTGCGGCAGCTAATGACATATACGAGTTTAAAATTCCAAATTGGATCTCACTCGTCTTGTGCTTGTCATTTCCATTTTGTTTATTGTTATCAGGGGGCAACTTACAGCTTTTATGGGAGGGCTATCTTATAGGAGCTGTTTTGCTGGTTATCGGATTTATTTTTTTTGCATTTAAGATTATTGGCGGCGGCGATGCGAAGCTTTTGGCGAGTGCCTCTATATGGGTTGGTCAAGAAGCAGTTTTGGAATATCTGATAGTAACGGCGTTAGCTGGCGGCGGACTTAGCCTTTTGTTACTAACCTTTCGTGGCTTTCCGATGTTACCCTTTTATGCGCGCGTTTCCTGGTTAATGGAACTCTACCAGACGAAAAAGGGAATACCCTACGGCGTTGCGATTGCCATAGGGGGCATTCAGGCATTTCCAAGTACAGAAATTTTGGCATTGGTGCATTAATATAGATATTCAATCCAACTATCAGTGAAGAAGATG
>CAYZLR010000090.1:0-14035 GCA_964479275.1 uncultured Caulobacterales bacterium | reverse complement strand
TTTAGGACAAGTCATACAAAACTATAACATATCTATCTATCAGCACCAATGCCAAAAAACTAGTGATTGAGAGAAAAAAAGGGCCGGTACAACAGCACCGGCCTTAACTCTACTGAATAGATTCTAATAGCACCATATTTGAAGCTAGAATGTTAGAATCTATCTATTTTTTTGTGGTTTTTCTTTTCGCCGCTTTTTTCTTAGTGGCTTTCCGCTTAACGGCTTTTTTCTTTACCGTTTTTTTCTTTGCGGTCTTTTTCTTAGCTGTTTTCTTTTTAGCGGTTTTTTTCTTTGTCGTTTTCCGCTTCACAGCTGTTTTCTTTTTAGCAGTTTTTTTCTTAACAGCTTTTTTCTTGGCTGTTTTCTTTTTTGCGGTTTTCCGCTTCACAGCCTTTTTCTTAACTGTTTTTTTCTTTGCGGTTTTCCGCTTCACAGCTTTTTTCTTAGCCGTTTTCTTTTTTGTTGCCTTCTTGGCTGTTTTTTTCTTAGTTGTGCGCTTCTTAGCTGGCGCTTTTTTCTTTGCAGTTTTTTTCTTAGTCGTTTTTCGAGTCGTTTTGCGTTTAACCGCCATTGTTCGTACCTCCGAATCTTGATTCGAATGCAGGACACTATCTCAATTTGCTAAAAAAGTATTGTATATCCGCACAAAGAATGGTGCAGATTTGCACTTTTTTTAATTTTTTTGCATTTTTTTTGGCGTTTTAACAACTAAAACGGAATATCATCGTCCAATTCGTAACTTTGCCCCCCGCTTGAGGGTTCATTTAATCCGCCCCCACCGTGTTGATTCGGTGTTCCATAGTCCGATGAACCGCCCATTGCATTTTGTCCATCGCGCCGACCATCCAACATTGTCAAATTACCATTAAACCCTTGCAGCACCACTTCAGTTGTATATTTGTCCTGTCCGTTTTGATCTTGCCACTTTCGGGTTTGCAATGCGCCTTCAAGATAAACTTTCGATCCTTTACGTAAATATTGCTCGGCAATGCGCGTTAGACCCTCATTAAAAATCACAACCCGATGCCATTCAGTTTTTTCGCGCCGTTCACCAGTATTTTTGTCTTTCCAGCTTTCGGAAGTCGCAATACTAAGATTTGCAATTGGTCGGCCGTCTTTTGTTTGGCGAATTTCTGGATCGGCGCCCAAATTACCCACTAAAATTACTTTATTAATACTACCGGCCATCACGAAAACTCCATTCCCAAGAAAATTAAGGTCGTTTCAAGTTGCAAACAATTATTGTTGTTATGGTTTGAGTCTATAAATCGATCACGAAATGGTTTTCCACTTTAGAAAATGATTTTCCACCATCAACACAATGGCCTGAAAAACCATGACGTTCATATATTGTTCTTGTTTTGATATCGTTTTTGATATTTAAACGCAAGTTTAGAACAGCATCACGAAGCGTTCTCATTCTAAAAGTTATCCACATGCTCGATATTAAGAGCTTATCATTCCAACACTCTGTTTCCTACACACTAGCGATTGTTGTAGTAACAGTTTCAATCAATAGATGCCCTGACTTACTTGAAAGATCTTCATGTCTCTAAAAACTATCCGTGTTGTCGGTGCCCGCGAGCACAATCTAAAAAATGTCACCCTTGAAATACCGCGCGACAAACTAGTCGTGATGACAGGTTTGTCGGGGTCTGGAAAATCTTCGCTCGCCTTTGATACCATCTATGCAGAAGGTCAGCGGCGCTATGTTGAAAGCCTTTCTGCATATGCTCGTCAATTTCTTGAACTCATGCAAAAGCCGGATGTTGATCAAATAGAAGGTTTATCTCCTGCTATTTCCATTGAACAGAAAACAACATCGCGCAACCCACGTTCTACAGTTGCAACTGTAACAGAGATTTACGACTATATGCGTTTGTTATGGGCGCGCGTTGGCATCCCTTATTCCCCGGCAACAGGTTTACCAATCACGAGCCAAACTGTTTCTGAAATGGTTGATCGGCTGATGAGTTTTCCTCAAAAGTCACGTTTCTATCTTCTCGCTCCCATCATAAGAGGCCGCAAAGGTGAGTATCGAAAAGAATTAGCGGAACTTTTAAAGAAGGGCTTTCAGCGCGTAAAAATTGATGGCGAATTTTATGAAATCGCTGATGCCCCAAAACTCAATAAAAAAGTAAATCACGATATCGATGTTGTTGTAGATCGCATCATTATCAAGCCTGATATAGAGAGCCGTCTTGCTGAGTCATTTGAGATGGCATTAGAATTAGCGGACGGTATCGCTATTGCAGAGAGCGCCAATTCAAAAGATAAAAAAGGCACCCCGGAACGCACTATTTTTTCAGCTCGTTTTGCTTGCCCAATTTCAGGCTTCACTATTGACGAAATAGAACCGCGCCTCTTCTCCTTTAACGCCCCTGCAGGCGCATGCCCGGCTTGTGACGGCCTCGGCACAGAGATGATCTTCGATGATGATTTGGTTGTACCCAACCCAGACCTTGCCTTGAACAAAAGCGCAATCGCTCCCTGGTCTAAAGGAACTTCGCCATACTATGCGCAAACTTTGGAAGCTTTAGCACGTCACTATAAATTCTCACTGACAACACCGTGGCGAGAACTTGACAAAGTTCAACAAGACATTGTGCTCTATGGCACAAGCAATGAAGACATTAAGTTTACTTATAAAGACGGCGCACGTAAATTTGAAACCGTAAAACCTTTTGAAGGGGTTATTCCAAATTTAGAACGGCGCTGGCGCGAAACAGATAGTGCTTGGGTGCGTGAGGAACTTTCCAGATATCAATCCATAACTCAATGTGAGTCATGTGATGGTATGCGCTTAAAACCTGAGGCGCTTGCTGTAAAAATCAATGACCGACATATCTCAGAAATTTCCGCCTATTCAATTCGCGAAGCGGTAGGCTGGTTTGAGGCGCTCACCAAAAAACTTACTAAAAAACAAATGGAAATTGCTGAACGCATTCTAAAAGAAATACGAGAACGCCTCATATTTCTAAACAATGTAGGGTTAGATTACTTAACCCTTTCTCGGGCATCAGGCACATTATCGGGCGGTGAGAGCCAACGTATCCGGTTAGCCTCGCAAATCGGATCAGGCTTAACCGGCGTCTTATATGTATTGGATGAACCTTCAATTGGTTTGCATCAACGCGATAATGAACGCCTTCTGGTCACCTTGAAGCATTTGCGTGATCTTGGGAACTCCGTGATCGTTGTCGAGCATGATGAGGATGCTATTCGCGATGCGGACCATGTTGTCGATATTGGTCCCGGTGCGGGGGTACATGGCGGTAAAATTATCGCCAGTGGTTCCGTAAAATCCGTTATCAACACAAAAACCAGCTTAACAGGTGATTATTTGGCGGGCAGACGCGAAGTTCCCGTTCCGAGCGAACGCCGCCCCTATGATAAAAAACGCCTCCTGACCATTAAAGGGGCGAGCGCAAATAATCTTAAGAATGTTACTGCACAAATTCCCCTTGGACTTTTAACTTGTGTCACAGGTGTTTCAGGAGGCGGAAAATCCACACTCGTCATCGAAACATTATATAAAGCAGCCGCGCGCCGACTTTATAATAGCAAAGATGTACCCGCCGCGCATAAATCAATCAGCGGATTAGAGGGCCTCGATAAAGTCATTGACATTGATCAATCCCCTATTGGTCGTACACCGCGCTCTAACCCTGCAACTTATACCGGTGCTTTCACCCCCATTCGCGAATGGTTTGCCGGTTTGCCTGAAGCCAAAGCACGAGGGTACAAGCCCGGAAGATTTTCATTCAATGTCAAAGGTGGGCGATGCGAAGCTTGTCAAGGCGATGGGCTTATTAAGATCGAGATGCATTTCCTTCCTGATGTCTATGTCACTTGTGAAACCTGCAATGGAAAGCGTTATAACCGGGAAACATTGGAAGTTAAATTTAAAGACAAATCAATCGCCGACGTTCTTGATATGACAGTTGAAGATGGTCTTGAATTTTTTAAAGCCGTCCCCTCCATCAGAGATAAGATGGAAACACTGAACAGGGTCGGGCTCGGTTATGTTAAAATCGGCCAACAGGCAACCACCCTATCTGGCGGTGAAGCGCAACGCGTTAAGCTTTCTAAGGAGTTATCAAAACGCGCAACCGGGCGCACCCTCTATATCCTTGATGAACCAACAACTGGCTTACATTTCGAAGATGTTCGCAAATTAATGGAAGTCATTCAAGAGCTCGCCGATAGTGGTAATACCGTCATCGTCATCGAACATAATCTCGATGTGATCAAGCAGGCGGATTGGATTATTGATCTTGGCCCTGAAGGAGGGGATGGCGGCGGAGAAATTGTTGCTGCAGGTACCCCGGAAGATGTTGCCAAAAGCACAAAGGGGTATACTGGAAAATTTCTAAAACCGGTTCTGGCAAAATCGGGGACCAAGAAAACGTCACCACCGCGTACCGCAAAAAAAGCCTCCCGGAAAACAACAAAAACCACCAAGAAAAAGACTTCCTAACGGATAAATACTTCCGGCCAGCGCCGGCAGGTTTTACACAGCGGATTTCAAGGTACTAGTTGTTTAGTCCCGGGGAGTGATGGAATCAGTAAATGTTTTGATCCCTCATGGAGGAATGGATTGTGGGGCATAGTTCTACACGAATGCGCCACGACAATGTAGGCGGTCCGACAAGCGATATAGCGATCACAAGCTTTATATGTTTGTTGTAATTGACAGAACATCAAAGTTTGTCTTTGTTGAGCTTGAAACATTCGTAGATGCTTACAATTACGCAAAATGATTGAAAACCCTCAAGGGGCTCACCGTTTTTGAGTACATCCACAAATGCTGGATTGAAGAGCCAAATAGATTCGTCAATAATCCAAACCACCACTTGCAGGGACACAAACCATTCTAGCGAACTGCGCTTGTCAGAGTTTTTGGTTGAATTCACCGATTTCTGGATGCATCTCTAACATTGCCTCCATCTCGGCAAACATGGCTCGCATGTTTTCTTCCGACGTCGGACTTTCGATTACTACGACTAATTCCGGTTTATTAGAAGAGGCTCGGATCAATCCCCATGTTCCATCCTCGGCGGTGATACGTACACCATTAACCGTCACGACATCACGTATTTTTTGACCGATGATGGTGCCCCCTGAATTCGCCCGCTCGACTAGAGAGGCAACGATCTTGTCGACAACGCCATATTTGAGTTCATCATCACAATGGGGGGACATGGTTGGCGATTGATATGTTTTGGGAAGGGACTCCCTTAAATCTGATAATTTTTTGTCGGGGTTACGATCTAGCATTTGTAAAAGAGCGATCGCAGCAACTAGCCCATCATCATAACCTCTGCCTATAGGCTTATTGAAAAAGAAATGACCTGATTTTTCAAATCCTGCTAGAGCTTCAATTTCGTGGCTCTTCGCTTTGATATAAGAGTGGCCTGTTTTCCAATAGAGAGTTTGAGCACCATTTTGAATCAAGACAGGATCTGTAGCAAACAGGCCGGTTGATTTTACATCAACAACGAATTGGGCATTTTCATGGATCGCAGAGAGATCACGTGCAATCAGTACGCCAATTTTATCAGCAAAAATTTCTTCACCGGTATTATCCACGACGCCGCAACGATCACCATCACCATCAAAGCCCAAGGCCATATCTGCGCCATGTTCATTCACTGCGTCGCGCATGGCATGAAGCATTTGCATATCTTCCGGGTTGGGATTATAACGCGGAAAAGTGTGATCAAGTTCCGCATCCATTGCAATGACCTCAAGGCCCAGGCGCGACAAGGCTTCAGGTGCATAAGCGCCAGCTGTACCATTTCCGCAAGCGGCAATCACCTTCATCTTACGAGAAAATGAAACCCCTTTGGTTACATCAGCAATATATTTTTCACGCATTCCTTCAACATAAGTATAGCTGCCGCCAGAGCGCGCTTTAATTGCACCTGTTAATACAATCTCTTTCAAACGGCTCATTTCCTCTGGGCCAAACGTTAATGGCTTATTGACGCCCATTTTGACGCCAGTCCAGCCATTTTCGTTATGACTAGCGGTGACCATAGCGACGCAGGGAATATCAAGATCAAATTGGGCAAAATAGGCGACAGGCGATAGCGCGAGACCTATATCGTGAACCTCGATTCCAGCGCTCATTAGCCCAAGGATGAGAGCCTGTTTTATGGAGCTTGAATATCCACGAAAATCATGACCAACAACAATTTTAGGTTCGCGCTCATATTCATGAATCAACGTGCCAAGACCGGCTCCCAGGGCTTGAATACCCAATAGATTGATCTCCTTTTCAAAGATCCAACGAGCATCATATTCGCGAAAACCTGTGGGCTTGACGAGCGGCGTAATCTCATATTCAAGGCTATTGGAGACGAGGTCAGAACGAGGTGTCGGTAACATGGGGTGATCCTTGTGAATAGCGTGTCATTATCGGGGACAATAGCTTGGCTCGTTGGTAAAACAAGAGGCAATCGAAAGGAAGCAGAATGGATGAGGTAAAGTCCAGGCGCGAAGATATCATGCTCGGATGCCCTCTTAATCCTTAATTTGCGCCACAAAACAGTGAAACTAATATTTGCCGCACTGCAACAATTTGGCTATGGTCTGATCGAGTGTGGTCACCAACCAATAATTGATGGCCCGAAACAGCGGTAATAAATTTAAGGAATTTTCGAGCATGGTTGATGTTTCAACGGTGGGCGTCGTCGGCGCTGGTCAAATGGGGTGCGGGATCGCGCATGTCCTCTCTGTTGCAGGGTATGATGTGATCTTGAATGACATCAAGGAAGAACAGCTTTCAAGTGGGAAGGCATTAATTGAAAAAAATTTGGGTCGGCAAGTTGCAAAATCGGCGATGGAGCCCAGCGATATGGAAGCTGCTCTTGGCCGGATTACTCCCACGACACAGATGAAAGATTTGGGTTCATGCGATATGGTGATCGAAGCGGCTACCGAGAACCAGGAGATTAAGAACCAAATCTTTAAAGCCCTTGGCGAAGTCATGCGTAAAGACGCGATTATGGCGACGAATACTTCGTCAATCTCAATTACGGGCCTTGCTGCGCATACGGATCGGCCTGAACAATTTATTGGGCTTCATTTTATGAACCCAGTACCGATTATGCAGTTGGTTGAGGTTATTCGCGGCATTGCAACAGATAGAGAAACTTTTGAGGTTGCAAAAGAGATGGTGTCCCGGCTTGGAAAAACCATGGCGGTTTCTGAAGACTTTCCGGCCTTTATCGTCAATCGAATTCTTATGCCAATGTTAAATGAAGCTATTTATACTCTTTATGAAGGGGTTGGTACGGTTGAGGCTATTGATAAAGGAATGAAACTGGGTACTAACCATCCCATGGGACCTTTGGAGTTGGCGGATTTTATCGGCCTGGATACCTGTCTTGCGATTATGCAAGTCCTTTACGAAGGGTTGGCAGATAGCAAATATCGTCCGTGTCCATTATTGGTGAAATATGTGGAGGCAGGGTGGCTTGGTCGCAAGACGGGGCGTGGCTTTTACGATTACTCTGGTGACCAACCAGTGCCCACTCGGTAAATTTACATAGATTAAGACAAATCAACAAAAACGCTCTCGTGCAATTTTGTTTTATTTTCTCCTAAAATCACTTAGTATAGTGAGATAGGTAATATTTGATAATATGAGGAGAAAATAAATGGCAGTTGCACGCGTTACAGAAATTATTGCTGGGTCATCAAAAGGGTTTCAACATGCTGTCGAAGAAGGCATTGAAAGAGCGAGTAAAACATTGAAAAATGTTGAAGGTGCTTGGGTTAAAGACCAATCGCTTATTCTGGATAATGGTAAAATCAAGGAATATCGCGTAGTCCTGAAAGTGACATTTATTCTAAAAGATTAAGTTTTTTTCATGTTGAAAAAATAAAGGCCGCCCGGTAGGGCGGCCTTTATTATATGGGATCGTGTCAGTTTATTTCTTATGAGTGACTTTTAGTCCGAGTACATCAGGTAGAGTTTGCGGCGCACTTTGTCCAATAATACCGAGTTGGGCAAAGGGGAGGTCTTCTTCAGGATTAGCCGAAATTTCAATTGTGCCACCATCTGAGAGAAAAGTTGCCAGTGCGTCTACATAGCCGCTGAATAGGGGATTGATCTGAGTGATTTGTCCGCTGGATAGACGCAACATGGCGGGTGCAGATGCTCGAATGTCACTGCCTGACCCGGCGCCCATTTGATTGGCGGTAATATCAAAGATCATATCGAGAAGATGATCATCTTCGATTTTCAGAGAAAAGTTTTTGAAGTTGCCTATGCTAAGCATGTCTTGTTGATCTTCGTTGGTGATCAGGGTGGCAATCTCATCATATTTTAGATTGTTGGCATCAAAATTCATGCTGAAATTGGCAAAATTCTTCATATTAAATGAATAATCGATTTTGGCTGTACCGTCTTTGTCGTCATAATTCCACAACATACCGCCATTGCCATCAATATTGTTCAGGCCATATTTATTCATGATGCCGAGCAATTCTTCTTCTTCAGCGGGCAAATAGGCGGTGAGATCATAGTTTGCTTCTTTGATATCTGCGCGAATGACATTGGGAATGAGCCAAGTAAATTTGCCCATTTCAAAAGTTGATGATTTCGCGCTGTATAGGCGTTTACTACCAATAAATTGCTCGATATTACTCATCTCCCCACGGCCTAAGCTAATTAGGTTTTTCTCCGTCATAGGCGGGGTTTCACCTTTCAGGCCATATTGCAAAAGCTTAGAAGCATCAATATCGCGCCAAGACAGAGTTTTCGCTGTCAGGCGTTGTCCATCCAGGCCGAGCATCGCACCAAGAGGGCCTTTTAGTATCTCGGAAGCTTGTGGCCCGAGATCATTAAACGCAAGAGCAAGTGCTTCTTTGGATTGTTTGATTGTATAATCAAGATCATTAGCGATTAATGCATTGAGCTTACCGCCGCCAAATCCAACCAATCGAAAATCTGGTGCGGAGAACTTCAATGCGATAGCGTTTTTACTATCCACTACAAAATTTAAATCTTTTAAATAAAACCCACCAAGGTCAAACAAATTTAGTGCTTGTGCAAAACGGGTGTCTTCTTTTGCAGATTTATCGATGCCGCCTTCTCGTAATTTTAATTGGTCAATTTCAATTCCACCAACCGAAAACGCAACTTCTTCCAAATTATCCGACGTTTCTTGACTTGGAATAAAGTTCAAATCGTAAAGACGAATTTTTTGGGCTACAGACAATAAGGGAGATTCAAGCGTTGCAACACCATTTTGAAATTGATCAATTGCGCCAGGATCAACGCCATAAAGTTCTGCTTTAGCAATAGTGATGAAGTTTCCATCATCTACATCAAAGCGGATATCAGTCAAAGTGGTTGCGCCTGTGGCCTTGTCATAATTTGAGGCCCCATAAAATTTTTCACCGGTATAACCCATTGACGTGAACAGCGCATCGACATCTAAGGCTGAAGCGCCGCTCAGCTTAAACTTTTTGTCAAATGGCGATCCCTTAGAGGCATCTGCACTGGCAGTGGTTATGGTCGTATTGTCCGATGCGGAAGCTTTATCATCTCCTCCGCCACATCCAATTAAGGTCAGTGCAGCAACACTGGCTAGAAAATAAGTTTTTGCAGACATGGAAACATCCCCTTTTTAATGTCTAATCACAGATATTATGTCACCACTTCTCACTCTATAAGGCTCTTGTTGGTGACACGTTCAGGCCCTTGGATAAATGAAACTCTTTTGTATCAGTATGTTATGACTAAATAGTGAGTTGCGTTGAATTTTACCAGTACTCTCGGTGAAAAACGCGATCAGTCGACCTTACATAACGGTAATCCGTTTTTTTCGTCTCAATTGTCGAAGTCGCGATATAAAAAAGCTTAAAATATTGCAGTTAGCGGGTTATTTTTTGCTTATTTACTGCAGCTTTAATCAGGTTAATGGCTTCAGGGCTGTCCCAAACGGCTTCACCGACCAAACGACCAATTTCATTGCCTTTTGTATCGTATAAGATCGAGACGGGAAGGACGTTGGCACCGCCGATGGCACTGGCAAACAACAATCGCGGGTCCGCATAGAGTTGCAACGTATCTATGTTAAGCTTTGATAGATAGTCTTGCGCAACCTTAGGCCCTCGTGGGTCCGCCGCTATTGCGACAATTTCAAACTCATTGGTGTCAAATTGCTTTTGCAGATTGTTCAAAGAGGGTAATTCCTTCAAGCAGGGAGCGCACCAGGTCGCCCAAAAGTTTACCAATACGACTTTGTCTCGGAATTGCTTGAGGTAAATTTCCTTTCCTTGATGCGTAAAGGGGATTTCCGGAGCGCGCCTTGGGGGGAAGGCTGGCGTGAAATCGGTCATATCTCCAACTAAAAACGGTCCAACTGCTGCTTGCGAAACAGGGGTTTGTCCAGATTGAGACCAGCTATTTTTCTGCGGTAGGCTGGAAGAAATAGCAAGATATACTAAAAATATAGCGCCAATTGAGCCCCATATTATCAACCAAAATCGAGGTGACTTCATTGGTAATCATCCCAGTTTATTGTATGCGCGTTCAGACAAATCAGATTGGACTTGAAAGAGCAAGCCCTGACAAGAGGTAAGCGCATCCAAGATGAGCATCAAGGGGGAATATCCGGGATTGTTATGATAAATTTTTGGCGTAAACTCAAAATCATTGAGAAGATGAAGTAAACTGTCTATGAGCAAAGCATCAAGGAGACATAATATGAAAAAAATCATGATCGCGCTTTTTGTCATAAGCATATTGGGGGCTTGCGGGAAAAAAGTCCCGGTGAGACCTCCAGATACGATGGCCCCTATGACGATAATTGGCTAATGATCTCTAAAATCACATTATCTGTGTGTTCTTTTCGAAGCAAAAGCCAAAATTGCTTTGAGGGATGTTTGTTTTTTTAAAATACTTCGAGGTTCTCTTGCATCACTTCAATTATTTAAATAATACTCTCCATGCGGAGAAAATTTCTCTCGAAGCATTATCGCGTGACGTGGGTACACCATTTTATTGTTACAGTGAAGCAACACTGCGCCGACATATGCAGGTTTTTCGCGGCGCTTTTGGAGATGCGGATGTTCTCACTGCTTATTCGGTAAAAGCCAATTCTAATTTATCAGTTTTGAAAATATTGGCCAGTGAAGGAGCGGGGGCAGATGTGGTTTCCGGTGGTGAGCTTCGTCGTGCGCTTGCTGCAGGCATCGCCGCAAAAAAAATTGTTTTTTCTGGTGTCGGAAAAACCGCAGAAGAAATGGCGCTTGCTTTGGATGCTGGCATACTCCAATTCAATGTCGAATCCGAACCCGAATTGGATCTATTAAATGAAACCGCTTTAGCAAAAGGCCTTAATGCGCCCATTGCCTTTCGTGTTAACCCAGATGTGAGTGCGGGCGGTCATGAAAAAATATCAACTGGCGTTGCAGAAGTGAAATTTGGAATCGTGTGGGAGCATGCACGCGCACTTTATCAAAAAGCTGAGCAAATGGCTGGCATTGATGTGCGCGGTGTTGATGTCCATATTGGTAGTCAGATTGCAGAGCTTGCGCCTTTTGAGGTCGCGTTTAAAAAAGTTGCTGATCTGGTCCAAGCGTTAAGAGAGGATGGGTGCAAGATTGATCGTATTGATCTTGGGGGAGGGCTTGGCATTTCGTATGGTGATCAGGGTGAAACGCCGCCCCATCCTGACGATTATGCAAAAATGATTAGAGCAATTGCCGACCCCCTCGGCGTAAAGTTAATTTTTGAACCCGGACGTATGATTGTTGGTAATGCAGGGATTTTGGTTTCAAAAGTGATCTATGTCAAACAGGGGGCTGAGCGCCAGTTTTTGATTTTAGATGCTGGCATGAACGACCTTATTCGTCCTGCACTCTACGACGCTTGGCACGATATTATACCAGTGGCGAAACCATTAGAGGGAGGGGAGCGCTCATCTTTTGATGTGGTTGGACCTATTTGCGAAACGGGCGATCGTTTTACCAGAGAACGTGATTTACCTCTGATGAAATCTGGGGATTTGGTCGCGTTTATGTCGGCAGGGGCGTATGGCGCTGTGCAAGCTTCTGAGTATAATACCCGGCCTTTAATTCCGGAAGTGTTGGTTAATGATACGAAATATTCTATTATTCGTCAGCGTCCTGATTATGACGATATGTTGAAACGTGATGTGGTCGCCGATTGGTTATAATATGCTTAGTTAATTCAGCTCGTCTTCCAAGAAATCCAGAAACCCTTTCGTTCCCTGTTCGATTAAGTCTATAACAGTTTCAAAACCGTCAGGGCCTCCATAATAAGGGGCGGGAGTTTCCCGTATTTCTCCCCCTGCAAAATCAAGAAAAAGCCGAATGTCGCTTTCCCGATTTGGCGGTGCGAGCGCGAGGAGATCTTCATAATTACGCATGTCCATCGTCAAGATATAATCAAATGTGTAAAAATCGGAGAGTTCAACCTGACGGGCTCTTTGATGAGAGATATCGATTTTACGCCCAGCCATTGCTTTGATCATCCGCCCATCAGGAGGGTTTCCTGCATGCCATTCACCTGTACCGGCTGACTCAATGTACAAACTTAACGCTCGTTCACCCGAGCGGGTACGCAAAACCCCTTCTGCAGCGGGAGAGCGGCAAATATTTCCAAGGCAAACAAAAAGAATTCGCTTCATAAATGCTCAATATCATAAATCTGGGTCTTGCGCTAATAGTAAATATAAGGATATAAACATTTCCTTATATTGCTACATAACCAATGGTTAAATCTTGATGCTGAATTCAAAATCTGATCCCTTTCCCGGTCGCGCGGCGCGATTGAAAAAACTCAATGCTATTTTTGAGGAGCGCATTCTCATTCTTGACGGTGCTGCTGGCACTTTCATCCAGCAATATGAGCTGGATGAAGCCGGTTATCGTGGTGATCGCTTTCAAGATTGGGATCAAGACGTCAAAGGCAATAATGATCTTTTAATATTGTCACGTCCTGACATTATAACTGACATGCACAATGCCTATCTTGACGCAGATGCTGACATTATTGAGACCAATACATTTTCTGCAACGACGATTGCGCAGGCTGATTATGGAATGGAGGATTTGGTTCACGAACTCAATGTAGAGGGTGCACGCTTGGCGAGAGAGGCTGCTGATAATGCGGCCACTGCTGATCGGCCACGATTTGTAGCTGGCGCAATGGGACCGACGAACCGTACAGCATCGATTTCACCTGACGTGAATGATCCTGGAAAAAGAAATGTGGATTATCAGGAATTGGTTACCGCTTACCGCGATGCGGCACTGGGGTTGTTAGAGGGGGGGGTGGATTTGATCTTAATTGAAACAATCTTTGATACATTGAACGCAAAAGCTGCAATTTATGGGGTGCAGGAATTGTTTTCGGAGCTCGGGTATTCAGTTCCACTGATGTTGTCCGTAACGATCACAGACCAGTCTGGTCGAACATTATCTGGGCAAACAACCGAAGCTTTCTGGAATGCCATTCGTCACGCGAAACCATTACTTGTCGGTATTAATTGCGCTCTCGGACCAGATCTGATGCGTCCTTATGTCGATGAAATATCGCGCATTGCAGATACCTATGTCTCGGCATATCCTAATGCTGGTTTGCCGAATGCTTTTGGCGGTTATGATGAAACACCGGAAATGATGACCGTTCATTTGCGCGAGTGGGCGCAATCGGGGCTTCTCAACGTTATGGGAGGGTGTTGTGGTACGACGCCGTCACATATAGCGGCTTATGCAAAGGCAGTAAAAGGGGTAGCGCCGCGCAAAATACCGGAGCGGGAAACCGCGATGCGCCTTTCCGGATTAGAGCCCTTTACTTTGTAAAGGCTTAAAGCACCTTCGCATGATATAGAACTAGGAGGTACTTTAAGCTATTGCTTAGTCGCATTTCCAGACCTTCAGCCGATAGCCACTTGATCTGGAATTGTTTTAAATCCCGCAAGAAAATCTCTATTGCTGAGAGTCCGATTCAAAACTAATATTTAGCCAGTCGTCTTGAGATCATACG
>CAYZLR010000089.1:0-14147 GCA_964479275.1 uncultured Caulobacterales bacterium | reverse complement strand
CATTTAGGACAAGTCATACAAAACTATAACATATCTATCTATCAGCACCAATGCCGAAATTTTTACCTTGATTTTTTGAAGTTAACGAGCGGAGTTAACTGAGTTTTATCACCTTTGGGTAATAGTGGGCTTAAAGTCTCCACAATGAAGCGTTTTTAGGATGAAGGCAGGCTAATCATGGACGTTAAAAAAATTATATTAGTAATATTAGTGCTAGCAGCTGGGGGGGGGGCATTTTTCTTGAGTTTATCAGGACAAGATGACGATACAGCAGCTCCTGTCACAATTGTTAAGTCTAACAAAGAAGAAACTGTTAGCGTATTAGTCGCGGACATCTCTATTGTGCGCGGTGACGCAATTACTTCTGAAAATGTGAAATGGCAAGATTGGCCTAAAAAGACCGTAAGTCAGGCTGAGCAGTATTTAACGGGTAAGGATAATAAAATCCTTGAGAATCTTGAGGGTGCTGTTGCGAAAAATGAATTTGTTCCTGGTGAACCTATAATTGAATCCAAAATCGTCCGCTCTGGGAGCAAAGGTTTGATGGCGGCAATCATGACGCCGGGGATGAGGGCGCTAGGTTTGCGAGTGAACGCAGAAACCGCATCTGGTGGGTTTATTCTGCCAGGAGATCATGTCGATGTTATCTTTACCTCTGAAATTCGTGAAACGAGGGAACGCGTCATCTCCACTTTGTTGAGAGATATAAGAGTGCTTGCAGTTAACAATATCTTTTCTGAAAATACAGAAACACAAGTGATCGAAGGGGTTAATGTAACACTTGAATTAACACCTTCTGAGGCGGAAGAATTTATCTTCGCTCGTGCATCTGGTGAGCTTAGTTTGGCTCTTCGTAGTATTCATGACGAAAATGTCGAAGATAAAAGTGGAAAAAAGACCACTAGACAAGAAACTCCGGAGAAAAAAGAAATTAAAATAATCCGTATAGGGCGTTCATAATGAATCCTTCTGTGGATGATTTAATGATTATACCGCGGTTTTCAATGAGGAAAGCAATGAATATTTTAAAAAAAATTAGGGAAATTTCCCTGAAAAAAGTAGCGCAAAGTAGTGTCGTGATGATCGTTGGGGCGTGTTTATTCCTTATGCCTGCGCACGCACAGCGCGGCGCGAAAACAGTTTCTATTGATACTGGGGGGGAAAGTGCGTATTCAAAATCAATTACACTACCATTAAATAAGGCAGCGATCATTGATTTGCCAAGCGCGGCTGCCGATGTTCTTGTTTCCCAGCCCTCTATTGTTGATGCTGTCGTTAGATCGCCTCGTCGAGTTTATTTGTTGGGTATGGAAGTCGGTGAGACCAATGCTTTCTTCTTTGACCGTTCGGGTCGTCAAATTCTCAATCTAGAGATATCCGTAGAGCGGGATTTGGACGCCCTAAAGGATCTTTTGCATCGGTTGATGCCAGAAAGTCGTCTAGAGTTAGAGGCGATTAATAATAATGTGATTATCCGCGGATCTGTTTCATCGAATTCTCAAGCAGCTAATATCCAAGATGTGGTTGGACGTTTCATTGGTGATGAAGAATCGGTTGTGAACATGGTTTCGATTAGAGATCGTGATCAGGTGATGCTGCGGGTTCGTATTGTTGAAATGCAAAATCAATTGATGAAACAATTGGGTGTTGAAACGAATGGTACGATCACACTCGATGATGCGTCCATTGGTTTTGCTGCTACAAATGCGGTAAGTGCAACATCAGGGTTCTCAAGTTCAACCAATTTTCCAGGTGGAATTGGCGATTTGACTGATCTTGATGCCTCTTTCCGGGCACTGGAATCAACGGGGCTTGTACGTATTCTGGCGCAACCCAATCTTACAGCGATTTCTGGTGAATCAGCGAACTTCCTTGCCGGTGGTGAATTTCCGGTGCCTGTCGGACAAGATAACGGCGTTCTCAGTATTGAATTTAGAGAATTTGGTGTTGGTCTAGGGTTTACACCGGTCGTGTTAAGCAAAGGTCGGATTAATTTACAAATTTCCACAGAAGTTAGTGACTTAACGTCAGATAACTCCATTACAATTCCAGGGCCATTAATTCCTGATGCTAATGGTGGATTCATACCAGGCGCTGCCTTGCAAATTCCAGGGTTATCCGTGCGTAGAGCGAATACGACTGTTGAACTACCAAGTGGCGGCAGTTTGATGATGGCGGGCCTCTTACAAGAAGACATGCGCACTACAATTGAGGGAATTCCGGGCATTAAAGATACGCCAATTCTCGGGCAATTGTTCCGTAGTCGTGATTTTGAAAACAGCCAAACCGAGCTTGTGATCATTGTGACACCTTATCTTGTTGAAAGTGCACATGAGTCCCAGTTGACAGATCCAACGAGAGGTTTTGTGCCTGCAAGTGACCTGCAAAGTGTATTACTTGGTAAAGTGACTGCCACTTATGGTCTCGCTGGTGCGGCAGCAAAAAACCAAACTCTTCAGGGCCCTTTGGGTTTCATCCTTGATTAAAGAAAGATAACAGTCATGAAAATTAAATTATCAAACATAGTATTAGGGTCTGTATCTGCTATTCTTTTATCTGCTTGTAGCAGTGTGTGGAACGGCGCTGGCGATAACCCCACTGTTGCTGAAAAACATCCAATTGCTGTTGACAGTCAAGTTGTTACTTTGACTTTAGATGTTGATCCTAGCACTAATGAATTATCAAGTGTCAACCGTTCACGCTTAAAGGCTTTTGCTCATCAATATATGCAAAACGGGCACGGACCTTTGACAATAACTGCCCCATCAGGTGGATTTGATGATCGGGTTGGACAAGAAACTTCTTCGGATATTCGTAAAGAATTATTCGCTGTTGGGGTGCCGTGGGATGCTATTACCGGAGCAACATATCGTGCAGGTGGGCGAGGTAGTGAACGCGAATTAGTTTTATCTTACACGCATTTCGTGGCGACTGCGAGTCCATGTGGAATTTGGAATAGTGAATTTAAACATACTTACAAAAATATTGCTCATCCAAATTTTGGTTGCGCCGACCAAAATAATCTTGCTGCAATGATTGCAGATCCAAGAGACTTAATCGAGCCAGCAACAAGTACAGCGCCAGATGCAGCCCAACGTGTTAGAGGTGTCCAAACGTTCCGTTCTGGTGAAGTGACATCCCGGGAACGTGATAGCGATATTGATTCCAACGTCTCGAACTAAACCAACTTGATTTAAATAAGTTAGCTATCCGGCTAAGGAGAGTAATATGAATAATGCTGCTAAAAAGTCATATGAATATAATGACGTGAATAACTTAGAACAAGATGCAGCTGTTCTTGAAACTGACGACGGTATCTTGCGCGGACAAACTGGAACTGATTTGGCCTTGCTAGATGATGAGTTTTCCGATGATGATTGGTTGGATGAGGAGTTGACAGATGAAGAGTTGGCGGCTCTGGGGGATGAAGACTTTGAGGCTGCTTTCGATGATACATTTGATGATGGTGACCTTGGTGATCTGGATGATGTCGATGATTTTGAGTTATTAGAAGGGCCAGCGCCGGCATCAAATGAGCACGCTGGTTTGGCAGCTCATCCTCAAGGGCATGCTGTGCTTTCCGATTCACAAGCTCAGCTAGCCAATCCTCCTTCAGCGGTCCTGTCAGACCACCTCGAAGATGAATTCTACGACGATGCTCCTTTGGGAGCTGAAGACGGCCTAGGCGATAATCATGCCCAAAGTGTCAATAGAGATCATCATGGTAATGCATTAGGCGATCTTGATGAATTTTCTGCCGACAACAACTATACGGGTGAAGAGGACTTTTTATCTCAAAATTCGGATACAGGTTACTCGGAAGAAGATGACTTCGTATATGACGATAGTGATGATTTTTCCATTGATGATGATTTGAACGAATCTATTGCAAAGGAAAATCTAAGAAATGCAGCGATTGTAACTGTCGGATCTACGGAAGTTAAAGCCAAAGATACTGGCGGGGTTTCTGTGGCGACTGATGAAGAAGAGGATGAGGAAACCGTCGAGTCTTCTCCAAGAGCAAGCGTCGAAGATTATGAGCCGATTGATGAAGAGTTTAGTGATTTGGATGATGACGGCACGTATCACCGTCCTGTTCCACGAATTTCTATTCATGCTTTTTGCGAGACGCAAAGAAACAGTGCGATACTAGAGCGCGCTGCTATTGATCGGCGTCTGATGAAGGCGCATTTTACGATGCACATGGGAGGGTTAGGAAAAGCGGTTGATCTATATCAAACGTCTTCAACACCTAACTTGATCATTATCGAAACGCTAAGCGGTGGTTCTGATCTTATCCAACAATTAGGGCAGTTAGCAGAAGTTTGTGATCCGTCAACCAAAGTGATTTTAATCGGTAAAGTGAATGATATTCGTTTATATCGCGAACTTATCCGTCAGGGAATCAGCGAATATATCGTTCGCCCGAAATCACCATTGCAAATCATTAAGTCAATATCAGAATTATATGTTGATCCTACCGCGCAGCCGATTGGTAAAACAATTGCGTTTGTAGGAACACGCGGCGGTGTCGGATCTTCCACGCTAGCCCACAATTTGGGTTGGTTGTTTGCCGAGGAACATAAGAGTGATACCATCATTCTTGATTTGGATCTGCCCTTTGGTACCACTGCACTTGATTTTGATCATGAGCCAACGTCAGGACTGATTGAAGCACTGACTTCGCCTGAACGTCTTGATGATGTATTGCTGGAACGTTTATTACAAAAGCACACTGATCACCTAAGTCTACTGACAGCACCAAATATGCTGGACCGTGATTATGATATTGATAATGAAGCTTTTGACACGGTGATCGACATTGTCCGCGGCGCAGCGCCAACAGTTGTAATTGATGTTCCTCATAATTGGACAGGCTGGTCGCGTAAAATATTGCAAACGGCTGATGAAATTGTGATTACAGCAACACCTGATTTTGCTTCATTCCGGAATATGAAATATTTGATAGAGGTTGTTGGCGGTGCGAGGCCAAATGACTCAAAACCGTATTTTGTATATAATCAGTATGACCCAAAATTATCTGCCGTTCCCGTCGAATATTTTGTGGAAAATGTTGATATTGAGCCTTCACTAATTTTAGGCTGGGAACCACAGCTCTTTAACGCTGCGGCAACCAATGCAAGTTCCATTGTTGAAACCAGCCCGAAGTCGAAAGTTGCGCAAGGTATGAATGAACTTTCCGCAAAAATTCTTGGCCGAAGTGAACCTCTCGCATTGCCAAGTCGTTTCAGTCTTACAAGTCTATTTAAACGGAAATAAATTTAATGTTTGGACGTAAATCTGCAGCTGCCGAAAATATTAAGCCGGAGTCGAGTAAGGTTCCGCCGAAGCCAAAACCGAAACCTAAAGCAGTCCCAAAGAATGATGCTGTTTCAGGGAGCGATGCGCCGCCTAGAGTTGCTACTCCTGCGCAAAGCCAGGAACTGGTCGAAGCTAAGCCTGTTGTTGATGTTAGCAATCGATCTGATAACTATTTTCAAACCAAGACGACCATTTTTAATGCGTTGATTGATACAATTGATTTATCACAATTGGCACAACTTGACGCTGAAGCGGCAGCTGAAGAAATTCGTGACATTGTTAATGAGATTATCTCCATTAAAAATGTTCAGATGTCGATATCTGAACAGGAAGCTTTGTTGCAAGATATTTGTAATGACGTTCTTGGTTATGGTCCTTTAGAGCCACTACTCGCCCGTGATGATATTGCTGATATTATGGTCAATGGGGCAAATCAGGTCTTTATTGAGGTATCAGGTAAAATTGAACTCACCAATATTAGGTTCAGAGACAATGCTCAGCTCATGAATATCTGTCAACGGATCGTGAGTCAGGTTGGCCGCCGAGTTGATGAAGCAAGCCCGATTTGTGATGCGCGTTTGTTAGACGGGTCCCGGGTCAATGTTATTGCGCCGCCACTTTCTATTGATGGTGCTGCATTGACAATTCGGAAGTTTAAAAAAGATAAGCTTCGGATTTCTGATCTTGTCGGATTTGGCTCAATTTCTGAAGAAGGCGCAAAGGTCCTCGAAATTATTGGAGCCTGCCGGATTAACACTCTGATCTCTGGCGGTACTGGTTCTGGTAAAACAACGCTTCTCAACTGTATGACCGGCTTTATCGAGTTAGATGAGCGGGTTATTACGTGCGAAGACGCAGCTGAGCTTCAACTCCAACAACCGCATGTGGTCCGGTTGGAGACAAGGCCCCCCAACCTAGAGGGACAGGGTGAGATTAGTATGCGTGATCTGGTTAAAAACTGTTTGCGGATGCGCCCAGAACGAATAATTGTCGGTGAGGTTCGTGGCCCAGAGGCCTTTGATTTGCTACAAGCCATGAACACAGGTCACGATGGTTCTATGGGGACTTTGCACGCTAACTCTCCTCGAGAAGCGCTACAAAGGCTCGAATCAATGATTACCATGGGGGGGTATGGCCTTCCTTCAAAAACTATCAAGGAAATGATTGTTGGTTCTATCGACATTATTATTCAAGCTGCGCGTCTTCGCGATGGTTCGCGTCGAATAACTCATATCACAGAAGTTCTTGGTACTGAGGGGGATACGGTTATTACGCAAGATTTGTTTGTTTATGATATGACTGGAGAAGATGCAAATGGAAAAATTGTTGGTGCACACCAGTCAACGGGAATAGCGCGTCCTGCATTTTGGGATCGTGCGAAATATTATGGCAAAGACGCAGAGCTTGCCGAGGCGCTTGACGCTGCAGCCGGATAGGACTTGATATGGACCAGCAAACAATGATGATTGGCGGGTTAATCCTTGTTGCGATGGGAGCGGTGCTTTACTTGCTCTTAGGATCAGCGGAAAAAGATCGTGCAAAAAAGCGCGTGGCCGGGATGCGTTCTGCAAAGGGAGCTAAGGGTGGTGGATCAAATTCAGCCAATAGCGAAGCTCAATCAGCTGCACGGCGTAAAAAGCTGCAAGAATCTCTTGAGAAAATCGACGATAAGCAAAAAGCCAATAAAAAGAAAAAACGCTTAACTCTGTCACAGATGATTGAGCAGTCCGGTGTGGAGATTACTCTTAAGCAATTTTACACGGGCTCTGTGGTAACTGGAATCGTTTTGTTGGCGATTGGCTTTGTGTCAGGCCAAAAGTTATGGGTGGTCGGTCTTATGGGGTTTGTCGGCTTGATCGGGCTGCCACGTTGGTTTTTGAACATGTCGCGTAAGCGACGCCAGAAAAAATTTGCCTCAGAGTTTTCTAATGCGATTGATGTTATTGTTCGCGGTGTGAAATCTGGTTTGCCGGTTAATGAGTGCTTGAAAATAATATCGCGTGAAGCGCCAGCACCGGTAAATGAGGAATTTCATATGTTAACAGAGAGCATTCGGGTTGGTTTGTCTCTTGAGCAATCTTTAGACAGAATGTTTGAAAGAATGCCCTTACAAGAAGTGAATTTCTTTGGTATCGTGTTGAGCATTCAACAAAAAACTGGTGGTAATTTGGCGGAAGCATTAGGCAATTTATCGCTAGTGTTGCGTTCGCGAAAAATGATGGAAGGTAAAGTAAAAGCTTTATCTTCAGAAGCTAAGGCATCAGCCTTGATTATTGGTGCGCTTCCATTTTTAGTTGCCGGAGCGGTTCATACGACTGCGCCGGAGTATCTTGCACCGCTCTTTAATACTCGGACGGGAAATTTTATTCTGTTGGGTGCTGGGTTTTGGATGTTTATGGGGATTACTGTCATGAAAAAAATGATCGCGATTAAGGTGTAAGTCAGATGATGGAAACAATCATAAACACGGTTACAGATCGTGGCATTCAAATTGCTTTTTTAGTGTCGGTCGCATCGATTGCAGCTGCCTACACTTTGCTAGAGCCCTTTTTCCGTACTGATAAATTAAAAGAGCGGATGAAATCGGTAAATGATTACCGTAATGAATTAAGGCAAAAGCAACGTGAGGCACTTTCGAAGAAGTCGGCCAACTCGATTCGTTCAAATACGGCAAAAGGACCGATAAAAACGGTTGTTGAAAATCTTCGTTTGTTCGAGGTTCTGGATGCTGATGCAGCTGGTAAAAAACTTATGATGGCTGGGCTTCGTGGACAAGCTCCAGTTTTCGCATTTATGGCATCTAGAATTGGTCTACCTTTTGTAAGTGCATTTGTTTCTGGGGTGTATGTTTATGTTTTGGAAGCCATCGAGGTTGGTAACTTTGCTAAATTAATGATCGTTTGCGGATCATTTTTTCTAGGGTTTTATCTGCCTAATATTTATGTCTCTAATCTCATAAAAAAACGGCAACAAAAGATTCAGCTGGCATGGCCAGATGCATTGGACTTGATGCTAATTTGTGTTGAAGCGGGTATGTCAATTGAAATGGCTCTGCAAAGGGTTGGCAATGAAGTCGGGCCGAACAGTCCAGAATTGGCCGAAGAGCTCGGCCTAACCACGGCTGAGCTTTCCTATCTACAAGATCGTAAAATTGCTTACGGAAACCTGGCAGAGAGAACGGGCCTTGAAGGCGTTAAAGGGGTTACCACGGCGCTTATTCAATCTGAAAAATACGGGACGCCGCTTGGGCAATCCTTGCGGGTGATGGCTACGGAAAATCGTGAACTGAGAATGTTGGAAGCAGAAAAGAAAGCAGCAGCATTGCCACCAAAACTAACGGTTCCGATGATTTTATTTTTCTTACCCGTCTTATTTGCTGTGATCTTGGGGCCTGCGATCATGGATCTCACGGCGAATTAGTCTGAGATCAGATAAAGATATACAAGTTTTGCACAGCGGGCTATATTGGTCCGCTGTTTGCATATGTAATATTCAGAATGTTATCCAGATTGTAAGCAAGCTATTCGTAATAGTATTGATTGTCAGTATAGCATCGAGTGAAGGCAGAATGACAACGGTTTGCGATGGCTTTTGTCTTGTGTTTTTTTTGGAAATTCTTGGGTAGAATAGGGTGTGTCAAAATGGGAAAAGTGGGTCAGATGGTTATGAGGCAGGTCTTTGCTAAGAAAAAGAAAACACTGATGTCAATGAAGATGCTTTGCGCGGCCATGCTGTTGGGATTGCTCATGCAAGGCAGCGCGTTAAGTGTTAATAACGCTGAGGCGAGCAATTTGTTGTCACAAGATGATGAGCAATTGACTGGTTTACGAACAGGCACTTCTGGGATTGCAATAGAGCCGCCAATATCTGAACAACAAAAAAATGGTCGATGGCTCCAAAAACAAATTTCGAAAGCTAAAAAAGGCTCAGTTATTACGATCCCCCAAGGCTATTATAACACATCTGATCTTCCCATTCGCAAAACAATCACATTGCGCGGAGAAGGAGATGTGATTTTTCAATCATCTCGCTCCGTCTCCAAAGGTTTACTCGTGCCGGCACTGGGGGCCTCTCTGACTGTTGAAAATATAACGTTCAGAGGAGCAACCGCGCCAGATCAAAATGGGGCTGGTATTCGTAATGACGGTGAAAATTTGACGGTCATTAATTGTATATTTGAAGGAAATGAGAATGCGATTTTATCAACCGGCTCTGATCGCGGTGATATTGAAATCACTAATTCCACGTTTTTAAATAGCGGTTATGGTGATGGCCAATCGCACGGAATTTACATTCGGTTTGGAAAAAGACTTATTGTAGACCAATCGCGTTTTATTGGCACACGCATTGGCCATCATGTGAAAAGCCTGGCTACGTTTACAACTGTCCAGAATTCTTATTTTGATGATGCAGGCGCGGGCACCAGTTATACAGTCGATGTGACGCGCGGTGGTGATACAGTGGTCAAAGATAATTTCATTATCCAGCGGGAAAGTGCAGAAAATGCAACAATCATTAACTATGATGATGACCGTGGCGGTGATGCAGGGGCCTTATTAATAGAGGGGAATCGTGTTGTGAATTTGCACCCCAGTGGTCGATTTTATCGAAATGGCACTCGAATCAAAGCGGAACGACGTAATAATACGATTACAAATGAAGGCAAAGGCCGCATGAAAGTGAATGGCTAATAGTTTGAATAAAGCATAAGCTTGAATTTTATCTCGGTGACTGATAACCGTCGATCTTAAGGTCGACGGTTTTTTGCTGATATCAGTTGAGGTAAAAAATCTCTTACAGTCATTATTATTACAAAGCCAACCACCCGATAGGATTACAGCATGAGTACACAATCTAACTTGCGTGTCGATTTTCCCAAAAATGACGCAGAATCCGAAAAATGGCAAGACTGGTGTCGGACTCAGTTGATGTCTTACTCTTCTGAAATTACCCAAAACCCTATGACAAATTCAGTGCAGCGATTGTCTCATGATTTGGCGATGGGGCTTGAAGACGGTGATATTAGCTTTGCTACACTTAATAAATTAATGAATGAGATTGGCAATAAAGCCCTTTTGAACCGTGCGGCTCGGTTTAAATCTGCCCATAAAGTATCAAGATCAACTCTTCATCAAAACTGTGAAGGCTTTATCGATAGAGTGATGGAAGAGCAGAAGAATGAAAGTTTTGAGGCTGTAAAAGATGAGTTAGAGCGAACACGTGCTGGGATTGTCTTTACTGGTCACCCTACTTTTGCGATTTCAGAAAAACTGCGCGGTGATTTTATCGCTCACGTGGAAGCAGATTCGCAAGATGAGCGAGCGCTTACGACGACTGCCAATGCGTTATGCGAAAATCGCCATAGTCCGGATAGTGAAATTACAATTGAGAGTGAACACAAGGCCGTATGCCGTGCTATTGAAAATGCAACGTATGGCTTGAACCGGGTGAATGAAGCTTTATTGCTTGAGGCGCAGAAAAGATTTCCAGACCAGTGGTTCCAGTTAAATCCAGCTCCACTCTCTATAGCGACATGGGTCGGATATGATCTAGATGGGCGTACAGATATACATTGGGGGCAAACGCTGACTATTCGATTGCGTGAAAAAGCGGGACAGCTAGATCATTACGTTTCTCAATTGAAAAAAATTTCAGGCGTTGGGGATCAGACAAAATTTGATAATCTTATTCAGAGATTACAGAAAGCGTCAAAACTGGCATATGATCAAGCGCAATTGTTTTCAGGTGACCTCAATCAATCATCTGTTGTCGTAGAGGCGGCAAATGCATTGACTCAAGATCATCCCGATCGATTAATTAGTTTAAAAGATGTGATGAATGAACTTGAGACTGTAATTACACAGACATCTTCTGGTGACGCTAAAATGGCGCTTTGTCTTGTGCGAGGACAGATGAAGGCATGCGGATTAGGAATGGCGCGAATTCATCTGAGAGTGAATGCCGCACAAGTGCGCTCGGCTTTGAGACATGATTTTGGTGTTGATCCAGATGCAGATTTTATAGATCGAGGTGTGTTCGATATAGCGGCACGCCAGGCTGCACAAACCGTTCAGCATCAGATAAATTTTGCCTCTGTCTTTTTGGAAAAAATGACCGCTCGCCGTCAATTTATGTTGTGTGCACAAATTTTAAAGCATGTAGATGCAGATACGCCAATCCGTTTTTTGATCGCGGAATGTGAGGCGCCTGCAACGGTGATGGGGGCAGTTTATCTTGCACGCGCATACGGTGTTGCTGATATGCTTGATATTTCTCCATTGTTTGAAACACCTTCAGCCCTCGAACGCGGTGGCCGTTTTATGGAGCGTTTATTACAAGAGGATGAATTCGTCGCTTACGCCAAAACGCGGCAGACAATTTCGATTCAACTCGGGTTTTCTGATAGCGGGCGGTTTATGGGGCAGGTTGCCGCTGATCTTGCGATTGAACGATTGCATATTTTGTTAGCCAGAGTAATGGCGGCAAAAAATCTTACGGGTGTGGAGGCTTTAGTCTTTAATACCAACGGCGAAAGTATGGGGCGAGGCGGTTTTCCAGGTTCAATAGAAGAGCGGCTGCATCATTTAATTACACCTTGGACACGGGCGAGCTTTGCTAAAGCGGGTGTGCCGCTCAATGTTGAAAGTGCTTTTCAGGGGGGGGAAGGTTTTTTACATTTTCAGACGCCTGATATTGCCTTAAAAACCATGTCGGAAATTTTTCGTGTTTCATTTCAAGATTGGCAACGAGATGAAGCGGATATGTTTTACCGGGATATTAATTTTTCTTGGGATTATTATCGTGGTGTAAAAGCATGGCAGGAAGATTTATTTGACAATCCAGATTATACCAAGGCGATATCTTCGTTTGGGCAAAAATTTCTCTTTACTACTGGATCACGAAAAGTCCGTCGTCAAAGTAAGGGTGTGGCTGATATGAGCCCACGGGCTTTGCGCGCAATTCCCCATAATGCGATTTTGCAACAAATGGCAATTCCCGTAAATGTAGCATGTGGTACCGGCACTGTTATTCGCGGTGAAGAAGAACGGTTTGTGGATTTTGTAAAAAGATCTGATCGGATGCAACGGTTGATATCGCTTGCTGAAAAGGCACGAAACCTGACCAGCTTGCCTGCATTTCTTGGTTACGCTAATATTTATAATGCCAGTTACTGGACCCGGCGTGCAACGTCATCTCCAGAACCTCAGTGTGCATCATGTTATCTGGTCATTGCTGAGCAATTGCAGGATCAGGAAGTTTTTATAGCGTTGAGTCGTCTTGCGAATTCTCTCGGTGTGGATTTGGCGGCCTTTGATCAGTCTTTAAATGCAATACACGGCGAAAATAGAGCCGCTGTACGCCATGAAGATCGTCTGGATCTGCATATTTTACATGCACTTCGACAAGCTGTTATCATGCATGCATTGATTCTTATTGCGCAAATTCCCAGCTTTTCCGGCCGTCATGAGATTTCAAAGCAAGATCTTGTCGCGTTCGTTTTACATCTTGAATTTGACGAAGTTGTAAAAGTTTTGAGGCAAATTTTTCCAGCAGACCGCCCTGAAGTGGAAGCGATGAGAGGAATAGAAGAAATCACATCGGTAGACTTAAAAACGCACCTGGGTTATCCGCAAATTCAGGAAGAGGTGATTGAGCCGCTCAATGACATCAGGGCAATTATTCAAGAGGCTGGGGTTGCGATTTCTCATTTTTATGGCGCCTATGGATAGTCATCATGGCGATCATTTGTAATTGTGTCGTCTTTGAATTCTTGACATTTTCATGTATGATATGATTATCAATTATGGAGATCTCATGGCTCATACAGAGAAAAGAAATTGCATTCAGGCGCAATTGAAAGATTATAGTTTATATTTTTTTTTAATGATCGCGCTGCTTCTTTCGGGATGCGTGCAAGTGCCAGATACGCAAATTATCCAAGAACCATCCAGGCCAGCATTGTCGCCAGCGTTAAATTTACCAGCCAAAAGACAAGAATTTGTACAAATTCCTGTTGCGGAAGATAAGGATGCAATTTTAAAAACTATTGATAGTTTCTTTGAGGCGCTCGCTTCTGGAAACGCTAGAAGGCTTGAGCAATTGGTGAGCCGAGGCGCTATCGATGTAACGAGTTACCCGGAAGAACCTGGGCGACCTGTACGATACGGTAAAACCCGTGCATTTGCTGCTGGAATGCGTAACGGTACAGCTCCTAAAATTGAAGAACCCTATTGGGATCCGATTGTGTTGCAACGCAAGAGCCTTGCCGTTGTGTGGACACCTTATGAAGTATGGGTCAATGAGCGTTTATCTCATTGCGGAATAGATGTTTTTACTTTGACTTTACAAAAAACAACTTGGCGTATTGATAGCATTCATTGGACGCAGGAGCCATCTGCATGCGAAGAACTATGGCCTAATGGTCGATCAGTGTTAAGACCTGATATGTTTACGACTGAGTAAAAGTGAGCATATAGAAAAATTATTACTGATGCATAAATACATCTTGTGCAGAACATAAAAAATATGTATCAGCCAGCTCAAACAAAAGGAGATTAGGTTTGAAACATCAGTGGCAAAAAATATTACACTGGCAATAACCTTCTCGCTTAACAGGTTGCGCGATGCGCGCACCTCCGGCGAGAAGCGCCGGTTTAATTAAATTCCAATGCAAATGATGTAACAATAAACGAATATTGCTTTCGTCGCCATGAAGTTAAATCATGTGCGTTCTTAAGGGTATTTTTTTTTATGATGGGAATTGACGCGACCTTAGAGCCCAATTCAAAATTACAATTGAGTGATTTCAGCGACTTATGATTCTG
>CAYZLR010000088.1:0-14367 GCA_964479275.1 uncultured Caulobacterales bacterium | reverse complement strand
AAATGAGGGATTTCGAACACCAAAAATAGCCTTACCTTTCAAAGTGTTAGGTCAATTTTCGGGGGAAGAAATAGCGATGGCGCCCTGCAAGAGCTTTGAATTCCACCTTAGTGATATCGAGAATTTAGTCTTAAGGGGAAAAATAAAGAAAAAATTAACCATTTCGGGTACAAATAAGGCGTCCAACTCGAGCCTGGGCAGGGCGAATTGGACGCCATCGATTGCGCAGAAGCGCCCACCGGGAGGGGATGTCCGGCGACAAAACCGATTCCATGTGGATTGTAATGCGGGGGGTAGCAACAACCCGGAAAGCTTCGGTCCTGTAGGTGTTACATTAACGCATCAAACAAAAACATTCAACACAAAACAGAAAAAAAAACTTGCTTGTTGCTCAAAATCGCATGGATTTTTCGTAAGTTTAGCAAATTCACCTGTTTTGCAGGTAAATTAGTATTCATATTGCGGCGAGCTAGGCGTTCTGTACGCTCGTTAATCCTTTAAGAATGGTGACTGAGTTTCCGGAATTCTGAATAGATTATTGTTTAGTTTTTTATCTTGTTCGACATTGGCTAAGTCGACAATCGTTTGGCCATCACGAGCGTCTCGAACAACCCATCGAATAAGTTCTATTTTCGGGTCGTTTGAAGACGATTGACTGCTTTCATTTACGGAGAAGATTAAGGTTAATTCTCCATCTGCCTCTTCTTCATTTGGCTTTTTTGATGCCTTTGGTGCCAGTGTGATTGCAACTGCATCAATACCGCGCTCAATTTTCGTAATGTCCGCTTTGGTCAAATCGATCTTTTTACGTAGCAGGTATTTTAATGGTGTACGCGTAATCGGATAAGAGTCAGTAGTTTTGAGGGCGCTGTCATGAACAAACATCGTGCCACCATTGGCGACAATAAGCAGCGGCGTAGGCGGTGCATATTCAAAGCGCAATAGTCCGGGGCGACGAATATAAAAATCACCTTGTGAAAAATTGCCAGAGGGAGCCTGTTGGTAGAACTCTCCGCTCAATGTGTTGATTTGTTGCAGATAGTCGACGAGCGCTTGCGTGACAATTTGATCAGATTTTCCCTCAAATACCAAAGGTGGATTTTCTGTGCTTGCGGGGATTGTCGTCTCTTCAATATTTGTGAGCGGCGTCTTGGTATTTGGAATATTCTCTATCGTATCGATCGGTTGACCGATTTCCGGGGGCAATGTGAGGTCATTCGTGGGTAAATTCGTGTCCGAACTCGTTTCAACCCCATTTTGTGAGAGTGCAATAATCAGTAATGAAAGGCTCGATAGAATGTTCATAACAGATGTCTAACTTGGTTTGTTAAGAGATGCTCAATGCCCTTATATACTGTTTTCCCTTGGTGAAAGAAAGCTTATGCGGTGGCACAAATGAGGCGCGCTTGTACAATCCAAATCTTTATTCGCGATGATATGGATGGCCGGAAAGAATGGTCATGGCGCGATAGAGTTGTTCGCTAAGCATCAGCCGTGCAAGCATATGCGGCCATGTGGCTTTTCCAAAACTTAGGGATTTATTCGCTCTTTGTTTTAAGGCCTGACTGTGGCCATCTGCGCCGCCAATAGCAAATATTGTTTCGCTGCACCCTTGATCACGTTTGCTTTCAAGCTGATTGGCGATGGCGAGACTGGAGAGATTTTCTCCTTTTTCATCGAGTAAAATAAGGTTGGCATTTTGAGTAAGGTTACTAAGGATTAAATCAGATTCTTTCGTTTGTCCGGCGAGACCGGTTAATCCGCGCGGGGCTTCGTAAACATTTAGTCCGAATTGTGAAAACCCAAGCCCTTTCCCCACTTGTTTTGCGCGGATCAAATACTCTTCGATAAGTTGAGTACGAGGATCGACGGTTTTTAATTTTCCGATCGCAGAAATCATAATCCGCATAGGGGAGCGTCCGTTTGTGAGCTTGAAAATAAGACTTAGCAAGCGAGCATGGCGATACAAGATGAGAGGGATGCCTGAAAAAACAAACTCAACTTGTTTACTGAATGTTTTAAACCCCAGATTTTGTTGAAAATTTAGTTAGCTGCTAAAGTCTTTGTATCTTCGCCGCTGGCAACAGGGGCTCTTGCAGCTTCAGACCAGATGCGCTCGAGATTATAAAAGTCTCTGACTTCCGGGCGAAACAAATGGACGATGATATCACCGGCATCAACCAAAACCCAATCGCAAGCCGGTTGTCCCTCGATTTTACTATCCGGGATACCAGTATGTTTGAGCGCTTGTTGAATTTTATTGGCAATGGCGCTGACATGACGGGCTGAACGCCCAGATGCAATGATCATGGCGTCCGCAATCTCTGATTTTCCATCCAAATCGATCATGACAATATCTTCGGCTTTCTCGTCATCAAGCCGATCTAAGATATAGCTGCGTAACGCATTGATGCGTTCTTTGCCGGTCAAATTTTCTGGGAAGGGAGGAAAGTTTCTGCTTGGCTTGTGACCTGAAGTCTTGGATGACGCAGTTGCCGTTGCAGTGTGATTTGAGGAGTCGGATGCAGGTGTGTAGTCCGATGGTCCAGTTCCAGTTGAGGGGGTCAGATAGGTCTCCATAATTGTCGCGGCTCAAACTCCCGCACAGTCTCTATATACGCTCGATTTTCGTAATGGCCAAGCCTAGTCTTGCGGTTCAAGCAGATTTGACCTGCTTAATTGTTGCTTAAAAGGCACGTTCCAAACCAACCTTTGGGATCTGTCCAATAATGAGACATTCGCCAAGGTGTTCCAAGCAGCATTTCCTCCATGGTTTCTCGGGTATATTTATAAGAATATTCCGTTAGTAGGGTTTCATTTTTAGAAAATTCAAATTTGTGCGTGTCGAGACGGATTTGAGTGTCTTGCAACGCTTGTAAATGCATCTCAATACGATTTTCAGCGCTGTTGTAAAAAGCGTGGTGGCGAAAATGTTCGACATTCAGCTCTGCATGAAGTTCGGTTTTCATGCGTGTCAAAAGGTTGAGGTTAAATTGCGCAGTCATACCTTCGCTGTCACTATAAGCGCGATTTAAAATCTCTTCTTCCTTAATTAAATCAAACCCAATTAAAAAATTTGCACGTTGAAGAGCGTGAGTGGTCGATGATGAACGGGTCAAAGTGTCATGCACACGATTGAAAAAACTTTTGACTGTACCGGGCGCAAAGTTGCCTATTGTTGAACCTGGAAAATATCCGGTCCATTGCTTGACGTCGGGGTGAAAATCATCCGGAAGGGTAATGATTTCATTAAAATCAGCACAGATGGCGGAAACATTCAGGTGTGGATAGTGGGTTGCTATTGAGTTTGCGCTCTCTAGTAAAAAATCACGGGAGATATCCATGGCAACATAATTTTGTAACCCAGATAATGATTCAATCAGTAAGCGAATTTTCTCGCTTGCGCCTGATCCGTATTCGAAAATTGCTGGATTTGGACCCAAAGCTTGTTGGATTTCCGGTAAGTGATTGCGCATTAACGACAGTTCGGTGCGAGTTGGATAATAATCTTGTGTTTGTGTGATGTCCTCGAATAAGGCTGAACCTGTTTCATCATAAAAATATTTTGGCGAAAGAGATTTTTGTGGCTTCGACAAGCCCTCAATAAGGTCATGACGAAAATTGCCCAACTCTGGATCGAGATCCAGAAAATGTTTTAATTTGGTATTTTGCGTTTCTGTTGAAGCCCGGACTTTGGGGTTGGTCATGCTGGATAATTTCTTTTTTGATTTTTTCGGGGTAAGCGCCATACGGGTTATGGCCTCTGTTTTTTCTTTTTTCTGGTTTTTTCTAATTTGCATGGATGAGATCGAGTTTTCTGGATGCGGAATAAACATCCAGGCTGGCGGCCGGGCTTGATAAAGGCTTTTTGCGTCCAGATACTTTAAACGTGCATGATTAAAGTGTTGTGCAGCTGTGCTCTCTTCAACATTATGGGCGTAACCAGGCCTATTAAAAACGGCTATCGGGATCGTTTTGAAGATTTTTTTCCAGTCGCGCCATCGATGAAATTGCCCCAGATTATCTGCACCCGTTAACCAGATAAAGTGGTCATGAGGGTGCTTATTTTTTAAAAAATGTAATGTATCAATTGTGTAGGTGAGGTTATTTTTCTGTTCTATCGTATTGATCATGATGCGCGGATGATCGGCCACTTCAAAAGCTTTAGCGCAACGTTTTTCATAATCTTCATACTCGAGGGCGTCTTTTAAAGGGTTGCCAGGTGTCACCAACCACCAGACTTCATCAAGGCCAAGGTGAGTGAGGGCGGTAAGAGACAGCTCCCGATGTCCTTCATGGGCCGGATTGAACGAGCCGCCGAGTATGCCAATCTTTCGGGCGTCTTTTTTTTGCAAAGAGAAAGGGGAGGGGGGCGTAAAGGTGATAATTTATTCCGTATCGTGAATTTTATTTTATCCGTCAATTGGAGCCCAGTTTGTGGTCGGCTCCTCTGGCGGCGGTGTTCTAGAAAGGGCCGAAATTTCGAATAGCTTTCCAAGCAAAGGGCGCATGCCGTCTTGACGAACAGCAGAAATAATCGAGACCTCTTTGCCTGTATGTGACTCAAGTTCAGATTTTTTGCTCAATAAGTCTTCTTCATCAATAATATCAGCTTTTGTAAGGGCGATGATCTCTTGCTTTTCAGCCAATGCATTGCCGTAAGCGATCAATTCATTGCGAATGGTTTCATATGCTTTAATCGTATCGCTTTGTGTGCCATCGACCAAGTGAATAATCGCCGCGCACCGTTCAACATGGCCGAGGAAACGATCTCCAATCCCGGCGCCCTCATGCGCCCCTTCAATTAATCCTGGAATATCTGCCAGAACAAAGCTGGCTCCATCATCAAGGCGGACAACACCAAGACCGGGGTGTAGGGTTGTAAATGGGTAATCAGCAATTTTCGGTTTGGCGGCAGAGGCGGCTCCTAAAAAAGTTGACTTGCCAGCATTCGGCAAACCGACGAGGCCAATATCTGCGATCAGTTTCAAACGGAGCCAAAGAGTGCGGTTTTCTCCATCATGACCGGGATTGGCGCGGCGCGGTGCGCGATTGGTGGCTGATTTAAATCTCGCGTTCCCAAAACCGCCATTACCCCCTTGCGCCAATAATACGCGTTGCCCGACCTCATCAAGATCAGCAATCAGCGTTTCTTCGTCTTCCTCAAAAATCTGCGTGCCAACGGGCATTTTAATGATTTTATCGTTACCGTCCGCTCCAGTACAATTTGCCCCTTCGCCTGGTCCCCCTGGTTTCGCCTTAAAATGTTGCTGATAGCGAAAATCAATCAATGTATTGAGGTTATCAACGGCTTCAGCGAATACATGCCCACCGCGCCCGCCATCGCCGCCATTAGGTCCTCCAAATTGGATAAATTTTTCACGGCGAAAAGACAGGCAGCCATTGCCCCCTTTTCCGCTTTGAACATAGATTTTTGTACGATCGAGAAATTTCATGGGGTCTTGTATCGTCCCTACCCCGTCATCTCTAGTCCTTAAGAGAAATTTTTACATGTTGAGGACAGCAAAAGGGAGAAATCTTTAAAATATTGCGCCTGTTCGCTTAATTCGTGATAAATTATTTCGGAAACTTGACCGCAGCACTTTATAACGACCCCACATATCAGCTATCCAAACTTAATTGTCAGGAACATTTTATGATTACAGTTCATCATTTGGAGCAATCGCGCTCCATGCGCATTTTATGGTTATTGGAGGAATTGGAGGTTGATTATACCATTAAACTCTACCAGCGAGACCCGGAAACCAGTCTTGCACCCCCAGAATTGTTTAAAATTCACCCGCTTGGAAAATCTCCCGTCATTGATGATGATGGCCGCGTTATCGCGGAAACGGGTACGATTATTGAGTATTTAGTGGGGCGTTACGGCAAAAATCAGTTTCGGCCAGCGGCGCAAACTGATGATGAGATTAATTATCTCTATTGGCTGCATTTTGCGGAAGGAACAATGATGCCGCCTATGGTGATGTCTTTGGTGCTGGGGCGAATAGCCGAGACCCCTATGCCGTTTTTTGTCAAACCGATCGCAAAAAACATAGCAGCGAAATTACGAGAGGTAATGGTAGATCGGCATTTACCCAATCATTTTGCAATGATTGATAAAGCACTCGATGGCAAAGAGTTTCTTGTGGGTGATCGTCTCTCGGGGGCTGATATCATGATGAGTTTTCCGTTGGAAGCTGCTGTGACCCGAACGGATGCAGGCACAAAATATCCAAATATCGCCAATTATGTGAAGCGCATTCAAGCTCGCCCAGCATATCTTGCCGCTTATGAAAAAGCTGGCCCATATGATTTTGGACCGCAAAAATCATAAAGACATTACAGCATTTCCAGATCAAGTGGTTCCTTCGACGCTCTCAGGGTGAGGCCGCTCGATCGTCCGGAAATGCGACAGATAAGATTTCTCAGCGCCATCTTTGTTCTATTGGATGCGCAAGAGCTTTGAAATGATGGTTGGATTTTTTTTAACGCTCATAAAAAAAGGGCAGCATATTAAATTGCTGCCCTAGTTTTGTTTTGTAAGCTTTGCTGACTATCCCAGATTTGCGTTTGCAAAATCCCAATTCACTAAGCCATCAAGAAAAGCGGCCATATAGGCAGGGCGCTTATTTTGGAAGTCGAGATAGTAAGCGTGTTCCCAAACGTCCATCGTCAAGAGGGGGGTGCAGCCTTTGTCTGTTAACGGTGTTTCGGCGTTTGCCGTTTTGCGAATCTCCAATTTATCGCCAACTAAGACAAGCCATGCCCAGCCAGAGCCAAATTGTGTTGCGCCCGCCGCTGAGAATTGTTCTTTGAACGAATCATAACTGCCAAAGCTGTCATCAATCATTTTGGCGATTGCGCCTGTCGGTTGCCCGCCGCCATTGGGTGACATGGAGTGCCAGTAAAATGTGTGATTCCAAACTTGTGCAGCATTATTGAAAATGCCGCCTTTGCTGGCATCACCTGCGGCATCATGAATGATGTCCTCTAGAGACGCATTCGCATGGGGAGTTCCATCAATCATCTTGTTGAGATTACCGACATAGGCTTGATGGTGTTTGCCATAGTGAAAATTCAGGGTTTCTTCTGAGATATGCGGTGCCAATGCGTTTCGCGCATAAGGCAGATCGGGTAATTCTATAGCCATGAGCTAACCTTTTGTTGTTCGTTTATCTGCAATGTGCCAATGATCAAGTCCAATATTCAGGTAAGTTCGCGTTGGGCGCGATTATGCCAGAATCATATGAAAATCAGCATCGGTATGGGCGACACCATACCTGACAGGATTTGAGGCGCAATGGTTGACCAGACAGAAGCGGAAAATAATAAATATTGCGGCCAGTTGGTGCGTCGCCATGACCCAGATCGCTGGTATGCTTTGCGTTATCAAGCTCAGTCTGAGCAGCGTGATTTAACTCCACTCTTTGCGCTGGCGATTGAGTTGCGCCATGTTGTGTATCAGGTTTCCACCCCGCCTCTAGGGGAAATACGGTTGCAATGGTGGCGTGACGCGCTTACTGAAATTTTAGAGGGCAAGCCCGTGCGAGCTCACCCCGTAGTCCAAGGTATGGCGGGTTTTTTGACTTCAAAAAAAACAGCATATGTTGAGGGTGAACATGAAAATTATGCGGCGCTTAATGACCATATCGAGCTGATCATCAATGGCCGGGCGCGCCTTCTTTATGAGGCTCCTTTTGCTGACGTGGAAGATTTCTTTAGCTGGGCAAAATCAACAGAGGGCAATGTCGATGTCTTGGGATTGCGATTTTTGAATATTCCCTCAAAGACCCTTAATGCCGAGATCATTCGCGAGGGGAGTGCACTGACCTTGATGGCTCGTGATGGTGCGCGATTATGTCCTTCGATTCCTGAAGATGAGCTCAAGCGTTTCATCTCAAAAAAATGGACACTTTTACATCCAAATTTTAAAGCCCTTGAACCGGCCTTGATGCCTTTATGTTTACCTTATGGGATGATCCGCTATTACCTGAATGGCATTGGGCAAAAATCCAAAAGTGCGCGTTTGCCAACCTTACACCGGCATATTCAGTTCTTCCGCAGTGTTTTATCAGGACAATTATCAAAATAGAAGCGTTGCTGTTTGGCTTGGTTGTTTCGTTTTTGTGTCCGCTTCAAGGTATGATTTATTGTGGGCAGTGTTCACTGGCTAAATAGCTTTGGGATTGCATCTCCAATAATCTTGATACGGTTCGTTCAAATTCGAAAGAGCCATCTCCGGTCTGATAGAGTTGATCTGGTGAGGCCTCAGCGGAACAGACTAGTTTCCCGCAAGCTTCGTAAATGGCATCGATTAATGTAACAAAGCGTTTTGCTTCATTTCTGTTTTCGGGTGTCATGATGGGAATATCATCAATGAATAAAGTCGCGTAACGCCGGGAGATGGCAAGATAATCCGCTGCACCTAATGGCGTATTGCATAATTCGTCAAAACTAAAGCGGGCGGCCCCGCGTGCAGCTTGGGGTACCTTAATCAAACGCTCTCCAATGTTAATCGCTTCAGGTTGAGGTTTGGCGCCGGCAAGCATGCGGCTCCAGGCATTATCCATGTTGTGTTTCGCTTTTGTGCCTAAAGGCGTATAATAAACTGGTGCACCGCTTAATCGTTCCAAGCGATAATCTCTGGCCGAAACGAGTTCTAAAACGTCAAGGCTGGATTTTAATGTTTCAATAAAAGGCAAGAATAATTGTCGATTTAAGCCATCCTTATAGAGATCATCAGGTGAGCGGTTAGAGGTCGCGATAACAACGACTCCGTGCTCGAACAGGGCATCAAATAGCCTGCCTAAAATCATGGCATCGGCAATGTCACTGACCTGAAATTCATCAAAGCATAATAAAAGCCCCTTTGCCGCAATTTCTTTGGCAATGGGGGGAATTGGGTCATCGCCCACGTCTTTGATAAAGTTTGGTTGTTGGCGGCGGGTTTTTTCGTCAAGTTTGCGCCAATGCGCGATGGCTTTATGAGTCTCCAGCATAAACTCATGAAAATGAACGCGATATTTGGAGGTGTAGGCGGTATTATTAAAAAATAAATCCATTAATAAGGTTTTGCCGCGCCCAACACCGCCCCACATGTACAGCCCTTGGGGAGGAGATGGTTTTTTTTTCTTGAACAAGCGTGACAAAATCCCGCTGTTTTTCTCGGGGGCATAATCGAGGAGCGCTCTTCCAATTTCGCTAAGGCGTATGATAGCCTCTTCCTGAGCGGGATCATATTGCAAATCGCCGTTTTCAATCAAAGATTTATAACGTTTTATGGTTGGCATCATGATGACGTTGCTTGCTGGTTGTTAGGCTTATTGGCGGTCATTGAAGGGCTGACGGATAATGTAGGGACCACATAGGCGCTTATCGCCATCACAGCAATCGCTTAGTAAAAAATCAATCATTTCTCGAATGCCCCCATAATCGGGCAAATAGTAGATTATACGGCCCTCCCGTCTTGCTGCGATCAATCCGGCCAGACGCATGGCTTTGAGGTGAAAAGACAGTGTGGGTGCGGGAATATCAAGAAGATTTGCAAGATCGCCTGCTTTTGTGCCTTCGCTACCACTTTTGATCAGGTGCATAAGGATATTTAGCCGGCTTTCTTGCCCTATAGCGTTGATTTTTGGCGCGATATCAGCAGCGCTTGTCATGAGTACCTCATAATAATTTTATATTTCTATAATAATAAAAATATTAATAAGATAGACATAAACCTTAATTTTTTACAGTTCAATAAAATTTTAATTAAATTTACAATGGTTCGTCAAAACCCTCTCGTTATCCTTCGCACAAGTTAATGATACCGCCCATTGCTGTAACCGATTGTAAGGATAGACTTTCATGGCACAGGATATGACATTCAAGCATAATTTTGCCCCTCTAGTTAAAAGGCTAGCTCGTTGTTTTAACGTAGGTAATTTAAACTTGATAAAAAATTCTAACGTGTATGATCATCCTTCGCAAAATTATAGACGGGCGATTAGGTTACCGGCTCGGGCTAAATTGAAGCTAGCATTACTTCTGACGGTAATCCTTGCGCTAACGACTCCCGCGCACGCCGACACAATGTTTTTTCCAATTGATAGTTTTGGTGTCGCTGGCCCTATCCCCACTCCCGGAAACTTGTCGGATCTAGAGGGGCCACCAAGTGCAGGCACTTCGGTTACATTTAATCCCGGCGATCTTGGGTTTTTACTATTTGATACTGATCTTTCTAGTGAAACTAATCCGTTTCCGGCGGCCGGAATTGTTTTTGACATTATCTCAGCTGTACCAGCCACGACCGGGGCAGCTGCGGCCACCGGGAACGCCTTTATCTCTATTCTTCTTGGTAATATTGCGGTTGGACCTGGAGGCAGGCGTGCTTTCAACATCGCTCCAACCGGAGGCTTTGTGGCTCCTGACGGTTCCGCATCCCGTTTTGAATTTACACAAGTGCGCAATACCGGAACCTTCATTTTGCCCACTGATAGCTTTGTCGCTGGGTGTAATGCTATCGGTGGTTGTAACACGATTGTCTTTGGTACATCGGGTATCGGTGCTGCAGGCAGGGCAAGCTTTACGGATGGGGGAACGTTGACCTTTGCTTCTGTCATCGCAACTTCGCCCGAACCCGCGAGCTGGGCTTTGATGATTATTGGCTTTTTAGGATTAGCGTGGCAAGTGAAAGCCAATCGGAACCGGCTAGGGGATAATCGCCGCAATATAATGATTTTGCAGCTTGAACGCTATTACAGCTAAGCTTATCAAGCGATAATCTGTGGATTTTTTACATCATAGCGCGTTCGACTAACCCCTTGCCTAATAGTTAACAAAAGGTAAAATACCCCTTGGTCAGATTTTCAAGCTGTTGGAAAAATGCAGCAAAAATCACCAATCTTAGCTGCTCATTGAAGAGCAACCCGCTTTCCAGCTTCGCCTAATGTGGGAGGAGGTGGAGATAGTTTTAAATACTTGCGGGGTTTTAAGTATTTTAAGGGGTCAATTATGACACGGATCATTTTACCACTAGCGGTTATCGCGGCATTATTGTTTGCGCCGATTTTTTCAGAAACATCCACAGGGACATTTACAGGAGAACGTGCTGTACCGCTTAATGGGCAGTATTTTGTTGGCAACACGATCACTTGTTTTATGAATCAAAATTATTCCATCGAGGGGGAATGCGCGCCAAAAGATGGCAAGTTGGGCCTTGCTATTTTTGCCGCTGTGTTTGTCTCAGCAGTGGCTGCAGTATTAGGGATTTTAGGATTATTGCCTTTTGTTGGCAGGCTTGTGAGCTTAGTGACCACTCTCGCAGGACTGGTGGCGATTGCTGGTATCGCCTATTTTTGCCTCAATATCATGGGAAATGAGGGGGTTAATCTCCAGTGGGGATCTTATGTTGGCGGCGGCGGTGGATTATTGACGTTGATATCCGGCCTTTCCGGAATGCGTGGGCGTGGGTAATGCTACACGCCTGATTTCACATAAAGTATTTTCCGTGTTCGTGGGAACAGGTCGAACTGCAATAAATGTGAAAAAAAGACTTAAAGCACCTCGGCGACTCAATCTGAAGTGGGGTGCTTTAGGTTAGATTATCAAGGGCGCTCATGTGTTGTTTTGCGGCTTCGACATAATGCTGAGAGCCCATCAGAGCAAATTTATCTTCGCCTGGTTTGAGGTCACGCATTTTTTTTGCCGGAAGGCCTGCCCACATTTCACCGCTAGGTACTGTTTTTCCAGGGCCTAAAAAAGATCCGGCTGCAAGAAAACCTCCCGTTTCAACATGAGAGCGATCGAGCATGGTCGCCCCCATACCAATGAAACCGCCATCTGCGACACTGCATCCGTGTAGCAGGCAGCGATGACCAATTAACACATTTTCACCAATTATGGTTGGAGTGCCGCCAAGTTCGGGTTCATCGACATGGATAATGGTGCCATCTTGAACATTGGACCCTTTGCCGATTTTTATTTGATGGCTATCGCCGCGCAATACACACCCATACCAAATAGAGGCATTTTCTTCGATAATCACATCACCGCAGACAATCGCGCCGGGGGCAATGAATGCAGTTTCATGAATTTGCGGGCTTTTACCCATTATGGGAAAAACTAAGGGTTTCATTGTTGATAGTTCGGATTGTCGATTTGTTGAGAAGGGTGGGCGGTTACAAAAGCGGGGTGTTTTTCGCAATTCTTTTCAATTGCGAGAAGTCTCTTATAGGCATCAAGATTTGCTCCAAAGCGACGTGCGGCGAACAATTGAGGAATAATAAAAATTTCACCGAGCCCGGGTTGTTCGCCCATAATAAAGGGGGTGTTTTCTTGAGGCAGCAACGCTTCCGCGGCGTGCAGCGTTTTACCGACCCATTGTTCGACCCATTGAGTGATTTGTGCTTGGTCAAAGTTCAGGTCATTTTTCAAGTATTGTAAAACCCTGAGATTGCCAAAGGGCTGTGCTTCACAGGCAATTGTTAGGGCTATGGCTTCAATTGTTGCCGCTGCAGCATGATTGGCTGGGCGTAAGGGATTGTCTTTAAATTCACGATCAAGATACTGTATGATGGCATAAGATTGTGTGAGGATTGTGCCGTCATCAAATTCCATAGCCGGCACCAAACCTTGTGGTTGCCGCGATAAATGATCTGCATCAAGATGTTCTGATTTTAGAAGATTGATAGGGATATAATCGTAGGGTAAGTCTTTCAGGGCAAGGGCGATACGAACCCGCCACGAGGCGCTAGAACGCCAATAACCATATAATTTCATGACCCGTCTTTTCGGTTGGGGGTGAGTAAAAGCTGCTTTTACGTTATTTTACGAGATTGTAGTGGCATGGGAAAGCCCTAAGTGTCTGTCCGGGAATTCAAATTTACAGAGATACAGCCTAAATTATTAGGTCATCGGAGAAGGTTCATAGCAAATTTTGTCTCAAAAAATGCCGAGATATCGCGCAATTTTGAATCAATCTGCTATTCCCGGACAGACACTAAAGCACCCCCACTTTAAATTGTATTGCCGGGGCACTTTAAGTTTTTCTTTTTCGCATTTATTGCAGTTAGTCTGATTATGTGTGAATTTTGAATGCCTTAACCGCATCCTACCATCATAGATGTCTCTAACATCTGGGACAGCCCCAAAATTTATAAACAAATATCCCTTAATTTTATGAATCGATATTCACCGTCATTACCTATAGAATGTCATAGATCAGTATGATATTTTTTGGCTGTAACGAGGAATCGCGAATGCAAAGTGGGTTTATGTCATCATTGTGTTGTGGGGGCAGTCTTTTTCTCAAGTACACGATTTTTAGCATTCGCTTTTTTTGGGTCGGAATTTTTCTTATCGGATGTGCGGGAAAAACACCTGTAAATCATGTTTTTGATAACGCTGATTTGAGGGGGGCAATTTTGGAAAATAGCCAGCTGAATTCTTTCGATCACATGCAATTGACGGTTAGACGCTGGACAGCCTCTAAGCCTAAAGCAGTGCTCATCGCTTTGCATGGTATGAATGATTACGGGCATGCTTTTGATAGGGCTGGGAATTGGTGGGCACAAGACGGATTTGTTGTTTATGCCTACGATCAGCGCGGCTTTGGTGCGTTAACGGATGATGAAGTTAGTATCGTCGATGAATGGCCGGGCACTCAAGTTTTTGCTGATGATTTGCGTGCGATGATCCAGGCTGTAAAAATCAAGCATCCGGAATTGCCTGTTTTTGTTTTGGGCCATTCCATGGGGGCCGGTGTGGTCATGATTGCTAATGCGCAATCATCTCTCAAGGTTGATGGGATAATTCTGGCTGCACCTGCGGTTTGGGGGGGCAAGCGCATGCCTTTATTTTACCGCATGACTTTATCGATTGCGAATTTTTTTGCATCAGGGAAAACGCTCACTGGAAAACGTGCAGCACGTCAGGCTACTGATAATATTCCGATATTGCGAGGAATGCAAGCTGATCCATTAGTGTTAAAAGCGACTCCGATTAGAGCGATCAAAGGAATTGTCAATTTGATGGGGCAAGCCAACGGCGTGGCTCATCAACAGCAGGGAGATATATTATTTCTCTATGGGCATCGTGATGAGATTATCCCGATCAAAGCAATGGAGGCCGTTTCTCAAGAAATGCAAACGTCGAGGGTTAAATTGACCATAAAATCCTACCCGGACGGTTGGCATCTTTTATTTCGAGATTTACAAGCTGAGACTGTGTGGCGTGACATTGCATCATGGATTGACGATCGGGTCATGGATTAAAGCATTACCAGATCGAGTGGCTACCGGTTAAACTGCAACATGTGAAAAAAGAAAGACTTAACAGGCAGCTGAAAAACTTCAGTTTTCATGGTTTGAATAGCAGGGC
>CAYZLR010000087.1:0-14572 GCA_964479275.1 uncultured Caulobacterales bacterium | reverse complement strand
AGAATCATAAGTCGCTGAAATCACTCAATTGTAATTTTGAATTGGGCTCTTAGCCGATAGCATACAATTGGATGTGAAGAGCATTAATGTGGGTACACCTATTGTACATGAGGCAAATATTGATTCCAAATGCTCTCTTATTTTAACACATAAATCCTTTACCATTGCCAGGGGTTAGTTGCTAAAGCGTTTTTTTAAGGATTTTAAATTTTGCAAAATTAACGATTCCACACCTTGTGGTTTTCCAGAGAAATTCCATTGAGCAAACATAGTTGCTGTAAAAAGTGAAGCCCCGATAAAACTATCAATGATTAATCGCACCAAAATTGGAAAATTTTCCATAAAGCCTATATTGGGCTTTAAGAGCATAAAATAAATAGCCATAGGAATTATGGCAAGAAAACCTCTTTTTGCACGCATCAGGGGAGCGAGAAAATTATCCTTACTAATGTGCGCATATAAAACACCGTGTAAGATAGTCGTTATGATCGTTATCGCGGCAGTAGCATAAACAGCGCCCATATAACCATAATTCATTGCTGCAAAAATAAAAATTGGTGTTCGTATTAAAAAGTAAACCGCTTCACGAATGAAAACTTCTCGCGTCATACCTTTGGCAAGAGCATATCCATAAACCCCAGAGTATATGGTGTTTATGCCTGAGACTGGCGCATACAATTGAATGAGTGGGATTGCTAAAGGCCATTGAGTTCCAAGTATCAGTGCAACAAGATCTGGCGCAAGAAAAGCAAAACCAAAACTGGCGGGCAGAGCCGTCGCCCCTAAGACTTCAGCGCTTTGCAGTACTGTATTGCGCATGCGCTCAGGCTCATTTTGAAAGGAAGATAGGCCCGGATATAGCGCTTTGGCGATAGGGTGTGCCAATTCATTACTGGGCAGACCCGCTAATTGATGGCCAACATAAAAGCTTCCATTTTGAGCCGCCGGGATGAACCGCCCTAAAATGAGAACATCTAATTTATTATTGAGTGCAGCCATAAAACTGACGCCTGTCAACCAGCCAGAAAACCCAATTAAGGCCTTAAACGCCGTTAACTTAAAACGAGGGCGATAGGGGCGCATAACATACGATAAGATTAGTTTTACAAAGGCGCCTGTGCCGATACCAATAATGATAGCCCAATATGATTGGTAGATATATGCGATCAGTACGGAGGCGGCTACTGCGATAAATTTATCTAGACCGTTTACAATAAAATCTTTTGAAAAATCCAAATCACGCTGAAATTCAAAAAACCGGGGATTAATCATTGATTGCATAAAAGCAATGATCGCCATGGCATTAAAAATAGCGGGCGTGCGTGCATCGTGATAAAAATCATCGGTAAAAGGTGCGATGCTAACAATAATTAAGAATACAATGATGCCGCGAATGAATGAAAACGTAAAAAGCGTATCAATTTCTTTTTTCCCAGCATCTTGATATTTAATCACCGCTTGGGCCACCCCAACATCGGATATGTTTTGAATTAATTGCGTGCCAATAATACCAATTGCAACCAAACCAAAATCATCAGGGGTCAGAATTCTCGCTAGGATCAAAGTATTGATCAGGCCTATCATCCGCATCAAGATACTGCTTCCTGCAATCCACGCGGCGCTGACCGCTACGCGCCGCCCGACATTCTCCGGATTTTGGGAAGATTCTTTTAATGAAGGATCATGGTCAGAATTCATAATAATTGTAGCCCTAGTTTGTCACTGGATGTTGCCCTTAAAAATTTTCCATCCAGGGGCGTAAATCGATTTCATGTGTCCACGTCGTACGCGATTGCTGATGAATAAACCAATAAGCTTGAGCGATATCTTCAGGATTAATGATGCCGTCTTTTTCTTTAAGCTTATAGTGTTCGGGAAAATTATCTCGAATAAAAGCAGTGTCGACAGCGCCATCAATAATAGAGTGTGCAACATGAATACCTTTTGGCCCTAATTCACGTGCCATTGATTGCGCCATTCCCCGTAATGCAAATTTCGCGCTAGCAAAGGCCGCGCCATTCTCATACCCCTTCACGGATGCAGAAGCACCTGTGAAAATGATTGTTCCCTGTTTTTGGGGCACCATATACCGAGCGGCTTCTCGGCCCGTTAAAAACCCCGCAAAGCATGCCATTTCCCATATTTTTGAAAATTTTCTAACATCAATATCAACAAAAGGCATCCGAACGTTTGCGCCAATGTTGAAGATAACAAAACCGATTGGGCCTAACTCATTTTGAGTGCGTTCAAACACCATCTTAATATCGTTTTCTTTGCGCGCATCAGCCCCAATCGCAAGCACCGTTCCTTTACGCTGGCGAATTTCTTCTGCTAAAGGGCTGAGTTGCTCTTGGCGTCTGCGCATTATGGTGACTGGCATGCCTTGAGCGGCGATGTAGCGTGCTATTGCGCCTCCGGTCGCATTTCCAGCGCCAACGACTATGGCAGATTTTGTCATGAAATTTCCTTTAAAGTCTCGAATATCAAGCTTGTTATGTTAAGGGTTAAGCTGCTTGCACAACAATGTCATCCAGCTTGTGTATGCTCTGCACTAAGGGTAAGTTTTTGCCCGGTTTTGGTTGACATAACGGCTATCTCCTCTATACCCACCCGACAGATTGAGTGAATAATCAAAATACAAATCAAGAGCGACGACTATGAAAGTTAAATCATCTCTTAAATCCTTGAAAAAAAGGCATAAAGACTGTCGCGTTGTCCGGCGCAAGGGCCGCGTTTATGTGATTAACAAGACGCAACGTAGATTTAAAGCACGTCAAGGCTAGAGACTTGAACCGGGCTTTTAATAGCCTGTGATTGCTATAAATATTCATCAAAGTTATTATTTTTTCACTCAAACGCCCAATTTTGGGCGTTTTTGTTGTTTTTGATGAAATTTCAAAACTTTTTGGCCAAGATCGGTGTTTGATATCATCCGTTATGGTAATAGACTTGCATATTGGATCTTTTAATCAATTTCAGGTTTTTGGAGATGAGGAGCGATTTTGTCTAAATTAGTCAATCTTATTAAGCTCCGGCTAGCTGATCGGCTTCATTCCAGATCACCTTTCATGCGGCAGTCATATTATAGTTTGGCACTCAGCTTATTCGCAATGATGAGCATGCTGTTGACTGTGGCCACAGCTCATGCTGATCAAACGGATAAACGCCTTGATGAACTGTTTGGAGAGCTGCGCACAGGCGGGGCAATCAATGCAGAAGAAAACGCGAATCGCATTTTAGAGCTCTGGGCTGACTCGCAAAGTGATACCGTCGATGTGCTCTATCAGCGCGCCTTAATGATGTATCATGACGGGAAATACAAGCAGGCCGGTCTGTTGCTGGCTTACATACGCGGCTTAAGCCCCAATTTTATGCAGGCCTATGCCTTGAATGGATTTGTCAAACTCTCAATTGATGATCGCCCCGGCGCTCTGAATGATTTTTCCAAAGCGCTGGAATTGGAACCGCGGCAATTTGAGGTACGAAAAGCTTTAGTGCAAATGTTATTGAATGCAGACGAAAAACGTGCGGCCTATGACATGATCCAAAAAGCACTTGAATGGAATCCTCACGATGAAAATTTACGGGCCCAAGCGCGAAAATTACGCATAGAATTTGATGGTCAAGATATCTGATTTATTCATTCTTTTGACCTGATAGACCTTCCATATTAGTGGGGGAAAGTTCTAAAATCTTATCAAAATAAAAAGATTGAGAATTCTATTTACTTGATTTTGTGTCTGCGCAATTTGTCAGGCCATGGTTTCAATGGCTCGTTTTTATAAACTGTAGCAATTGATTTGCATGCACCCTTCAATTGTGGTTCATATCCACGTCCTTGCGCTCTCCCGCCTATCTCGGCCTGTAAGAAGCATTCGCTTTTTCTGGTTTTGAGGACAAAGTCATGTACGAGCCTCCTTGAATAAACTTATCAGTTTTCCCCAAATCTGTGTTTCATGTTGCTCCATCATCATATGGGGGTATCCATAGGGTGTTGATAAACGCAGAGATGATTAGGACAGAGATATGGCTGATGGATCAATGGATGTTGGCAATGGCGCGAGTACTGTAGCGGCTGACCGTTTACGGTCTTTCATTGAAAGGGTTGAAAATCTTGAAGAAGAAAAAGCCAATATCATGAATGATATCAAAGAAGTCTTCGCAGAAGCTAAAGGCGAGGGGTATGACGTTAAAATACTGCGTACTATCATTCGGCTTAGAAAAATGGACCGCGCAGAACGCCAAGAACAAGAGGCGTTACTCGATCTTTATATGTCTGCTTTGGGTGAGTAAATTGGCTGTCGAGTGGCCATTTACCAAATAAGTTTTGCGACTAAGACAAGAAGGGTTATGGCGACCTAGCCTCAACTTTAATAACACAAGCTCTTCTGGTATCTGCTTGCGATGCCCCTTAAGTTTTTTCTTTTGCAAAGTATTACTCATGCTATTGTGAGCTTTGCTTACAGGTGGGAATAAGATGCGCGGTTTAAAGTACCTCCACCTCAAATTGAATCGCCGAGGGGCTTTAAGACTTTCTTCTTTCGCATTTATTGCAGTTTAACCGGTTCCCGCAGACACGCAAAATGCTTTAATATTGCACCGGTGTATCTAAGCTCAACAATGACGATGCTGATATTAGATGACTCTCGTCAATATGACCGTACCTAGCCCCAGAAATACGAAAAAACCTAAAATATCAGTGACCGTTGTGACAAAGACGGCTGAGGCGATTGCGGGATCGTGGCCCGCTTTTTGTAATCCCAAAGGGATCAATATCCCCGCAAGTCCCGCGGCAATCAAGTTAATGACCATTGCACAGGCAACGACGAAGCCTAATAGCCATGCTGTTGAAGGGGATTGTTCTATTGAATAATAATACCAAATAGCGGCGAGACTGCCCATAACTACTGCAAAGAATGCGCCGTTCAATGTCCCCACAAGAGCTTCTCTGGTGATGATCCGCGTTGCATTCGACGCCGTAATATCTTTCATCGCCAACGCACGGACAGCTACTGTTAATGTTTGTGTACCAGCATTCCCCCCCATACTGGCAACAATTGGCATTAAGACGGCCAAAGGAACAAAGGCAGCGATGGAGTCGCTAAAGGGCCATATTACCAAGGAAGCCAAAATAGCCGTACACAAATTAACACCAAGCCAAAAAATTCTCGATTGTACTGTTTCCACGACAGTATCAGACAGGCCAGAGTCAGCCTCAACACCGGCCAAGGCCAACATGTCTTCGTGGGTTTCTTCATGGATAATTTCAACAACATCATCGACTGTAATCATGCCAACAAGGCGTTCATTTTCATCAATGACAGGCGCAGCTATCAAATTATATTGTTCAAACAGATAGGCCACTTCCTCCTGATCCATAGTCACAGGAATTTTTCGAATACCCTCATCAATCATGAGCGTGTCTATCACCTGCTCTCGTGAAACCCGAAGCAGCGCACATAAAGGTACAGCGCCCATTGGTTTGTAGGCAGGATCAATAATAAAAACTTCATAAAAGCGATCTGGAAGGCCTATTTCCTCTCGCATCCGATCAATGACCTGTCCAACTGTCCAATAAGCCGGGGCAGCAAAAATGTCCCGCTGCATCATCCGGCCAGCACTATCTTCCTTAAACTCCAGCGCCGCTCTTACCGCAAGACGATCAGCAACAGGCACTTCGGCAAGAATTTTTTCGCGCTTTTCTTTGTCGACTTCTTCGAGAACTGTGACCGCATCATCTGTATCAAGTTCAGCAACCGCTTCTGCAACAACTTCCGACGATAAAACCTCAACAACATCATTTAAAATGTCGTCTTCCAATTCAGCGAGCGTGCTACTATCAACTTCACCACCTAAAAGGTGTATCAATTGATTGCGCTCATCATCATTTAATAGTCCGAGAAGATCGGCTCGATCTGCTGGATGAAGGATATCATAAAGATCCTGACAGTGGTCATGGTCACGCTCTTCAATCCCAGATTTAACGAGATTAACAAAGTCAGTAGTAAGCTTCTGGTCATCTGTAAAAACAGCCTCATTCTCCCGTTCAAGGGAATCGAGAGATGTTTGAGCATTGTTATTCACCCAAAGTCGGGACGGTGTTTTTTTTTGTCCATTTTCTGAAGCGTACTGATCTTCATTGTTTTCGGTATTTACCATGTTGATCTTCCTACAGTTTTGGAAGTACGATCGCTAATTCCTCAATCAACAAGGGGTAAATGCGTTTTTGTTTCTGGGGCAACGTGTCTTCAATGAAAATCGCTGCGTAGATCAAATTTTTTTTGTTTTATTGCATTTTTTTTTGTATTTGTTTTATTTGCATCTTTGCAGACCAGTGGGCCTCCATTCGGTCGCAACATACTTTAATAAATGTATGTTGATCGAGGGAAAATCATACACCTTCCTTAGGTATAGAGGGTTGCAAAAAATGGCAAGCTATCGCGGGCTTTTTATTCGTAAAAATTGAATATGCCGCTCAAGATCACGGCGGTTACGATCATCCATAAACCCAATGAGATCAGTGTTGTTAGCTTTAATTTTTTCTTGATATCCGGGGTCATGGGAGCACCTGGATCTGCCCCCTTTACCTCATCATCATCGGACTCCCAGCGCCCTTGTACCCCCATTGGTAAGACAGCAAAAAATGTAAGCCACCATAAAAGAATATAGATAATCAGTGCACCAACTGGAGACATTATTTCCCCCTATGTATCTGGATTTGCATAATCGGTCTCTTTCCCCACATATCATCCATAACATCACGGATGGCACGCTTTACGGCGATTGTTACGACGCTATCATCGAGACGCTGTGAGGGGGCAAGATCACGAATATGTTCTGTGATTTCTTCAATGGCTTCCTCGACAATTTTTATATTATCATCACTGCGCGGCGTTCCAAATAATGAAACTTGCGGCGGAGAGGCAAGGGTCGAATTTTTGGAAATCACTAATGAGACAGAACAAACGCCTGCATATCCGAGCTTGTGGCGTTCTTTAATCTGGGTTGCACCTGCAGGAATGAGACGCGCTCCGTCGAGATAGAGCCGACCGGTCGGTAGTTCCTCCACTTTTTTAGCGGGGCCAGGCGCAAGGTGTATTAGGTGTCCGTTACGCGGGGCGATGGCCTGTTTAGCACCAAGCGCCAACGCTAGCTCGGCATGTTCCTCAAGATGGCGAGCCTCACCATGGACTGGAATGGCAATTGAGGGGCGTACCCAACGATACATTTGTGACAACTCATCACGGCAAGGATGACCAGAGACATGAATGTCTTCATCCTTTTCTGTGATGACTTTTACGCCCATATCCACAAGAGTATTTTGGAGATTAAAAATGTCGCGTTCATTGCCGGGTATGATTTTTGAAGAAAAAATCACTGTGTCACCAGACGATAACACCAAATCGCGATGCTCATCTCTGGCGATGCGCCCAAGAGCTGCTCTGGACTCTCCTTGAGAGCCTGTGCACAAATAGAGTATATTTTCCCGGGGGATATATCCTGCTTCTTCGGGACTAACGAAGGTTAAGCCTTCGGGGAGAATTTCTGCCTCCCGGGCGGCGTCAACAATCTTAAGCATTGAACGACCAAGGAGGCATACTGATCGATCATAGGCGCGAGCAGCCTCACAAATGGAAACTACACGGGACACATTCGATGCAAAAGTGGTCACGGCAATTCGCCCGGTTTGGCGCGCAATGACCTGTTTTAAATTATTTCTTACACTTGTTTCTGATCCGCTTTCTCCTAGAGAAAAAACATTGGTGGAGTCACAAATCATAGCGATGATTCCCTCATCTCCAAGTTTTTGCAGTCGGTTTTTATCCACTTTTGGCCCCAAAGTTGGGTTCTTATCAATCTTCCAATCCCCGGTATGAAGAACGCTGCCAAGTTCTGTCGTGATTAAAACTCCTGAGGGTTCGGGAATTGAGTGGGTGAGGGTGATTAACTCCAATTCAAATGGACCGAGGGTCAACGAAGACCCCATTTTTATTGTTGATACGGCGCTCATTGTTTCACCGCGTTCTTGATATTTCCTCTTTAATAGAGCGGCCGTGAAGGGGGTTGCATAGATCGGGCATTTTAGTTGCGGGGCAAGTAATGCGACCGCTCCAAGATGATCTTCATGACCATGTGTTAAAACCAGTCCGACAATATCACGGCGGTTATCTTCTAAAAATCCTATATCAGGGCATATGATATCTATGCCTGGCGTTTTTAAATCTCCAAACATGACCCCGCAATCAATGATCAGCCATTTTCGGTTATGGGCAGGGCCAAAACCATAAAGGTTAAGATTCATTCCGATTTCACCGGAACCGCCAAGGGGGAGAAAAACAAGTTGATTTTCGCTCATCAATTTTGGCCTGACTGGGGCAAAGATTGCGTATTCAATCGATGATGTATCTCCAAGAGACCGCGAATGGTCAAATCAGCATCAAAATAATCAACTGTTGAAAGAGCGCCTTCAAATAGAGAGGAAACACCGCCCGTCGCGACGACCTTCATGGGCTCACCATATTCTTCGATAATTCTACGGGTCAAGCCATCAATAAGATCCACATATCCCCAAAATATTCCGGTTTTCATCGCCCCCACAGTATCGCGCCCAATGATTTGTTCGGGGCGTTCAATGGCAATACGCGGCAATAAAGCAGCCGCTTCATGAAGGGCCTGCATTGAAAGGTTTATACCCGGCGCAATGATACCGCCTACAAACGCGCCATCTTTGGCAACGATATCGAAGTTCGTCGCGGTTCCACTGTCGATCACGATCAGCGGGCCACCATAGACAGAATAGGCGCCTATTGCATTCACCAGCCGGTCTGCGCCTGCCTCGGTTGGTTTCGGGATGCGCACATCAATGCCGGGTACACTCGCCGCTGTTACGACAAAGGGTTCAATTTTAAGGTTTCGACGGGAAAGATTTCTCAGGTGAAATAAGGATTGAGGAACCACGGTAGAAATTATACACGCAGATACATCTTTTAAAGAGAATCCTTCCATGGTCATTAATTGAAATAACCAAACAGCATATTCGTCAGCCGTTCTTTGGGTTGATGTTGAGGTGCGCCATTGCGCAATAGGCTTTTCTGCCTTCGCAGTGTTTGGAGAGTGAGAAGGTACTGATTGGGTAGCATCGCCATTATAAAGCGCAAAAACAGAGTTTGTGTTTCCCACATCGATCGCCAGAAGCATTTGAAATCCCTTACATTCCCCAAAAAAATTAGCTTATCAAAATCAATTTCTTTTAGCCTGTATTTGCCTTAAGGCGCAAACTTTTGTGATGATTTGATAAAAATAGATCGAATGATCAAATTTAAAAGAATACATCGCCCGCAGAAATCTCTTTTAACCCTTTATCAGTTAGCAACAATAAATGTCCGTAATCATTGATATCAGTGAAGGTGCCTCTGATTTGCTCGGCGCCCGATTGTACGCTAATATCCTGCCCAAGATGACTGGCATGCGCAAGCCAGGCTTTGCGTATCGGTGCAAAACCTGATTGCTGGAAAAGTGTATACCAATGAATAAAGCGCTCATGAATATGTGTGGCAAGATCATCAATGTCTATACTGATGTTATAATCATTTAAGCATGCGACTGGGTAGGGAGTATCTTCAGGTTTTGAGACAATATTAATCCCGATCCCGATGCATAAACAGGGCTTTGATATGACGGGATTATTGATCAGCTCAAGGAGCATGCCGCATATTTTTTTACCATCAATCAAAATATCATTCGGCCATTTTAATTTGATATCTGGAGAGTAAGCGCTGTTTGAAAAACTCGATTGGAGGGCGTTAAAACATGACAAAGCGATAATGAAGGAATAATATCCAAAATCGCGAGGCTGGCCTTGCGCGATGATTGCGAAACTGCCCGCAAAATCGCCAACCTGCATTTGCCATGTGCGTTTTTGGCGGCCATATCCTGCATTTTGCTTGCGGGTTAATATCCAAAACGGGGGGGGCTTTCCCTGTGTCAGGTAATCTTTTACCTCGCTTGATGTTGATCCGCATTCATCTAAAATTATCAATTCGCAAGGATATTCCATTAATCATCATCTTTGATAGGCTTGCTTATTGAGGTGAATTGAGCCCCATCAACATTAATTGTTTGACCAGAAACAAAGGCAGCTTCCTCGGAGGCAAGGAACCATGCGACATTTGCTGCATCACTCGGGGCCACCGATCGCTCCAGCGTCAAGGATGGATCTTCTTTTGGATTCCCTTCGCCTCTCATTGGACCAATATTGATTGTGTTCACGTTAATGGTGTGAGCGCCTAAAGCTTGTGCTACACCTTTTGACATTTGCATGAGGCCTGCTTGCGCGCATTCAAATGCCATGAGTTCTGGATCCGTGTGGTAATTGTTAATCGCACTAAAATTAAGGATAGAATAATTAACAGGAGATACGGTGGAAACGGCACCAGGATTCTCCGTTTCGTCTTTTGAAATTTGCCGCAAAAATTGCTTAGCAACGGTTTGGTTGATTAAAAAACTGCCAATCAGATTACTGTGAACAGCCTTCTCGAAATCTTCTTCAGAAATTTCCAAAAAAGGAGTTGCGTGATAAACTGGTGACGCATTGATGAGCACATCAACGCGCTCATAGCTTTCAAGGGCTTCCGCCATGATGTTGTGTACATGCAGACGTGATGAGATGTCAGCATGCACAAACGCGACTTCCTTGTGCGTGCTTTCGATCTCTTTGGTAATTGCCTGCCCCGCACTTTCATCAATATCAACAAGGGTTAGTTGTTCCCCTTCTTGGGCAAAACGACGCGCGCAAGCCGCTCCCACACCGTGTGCAGCGCCAGTAATGATGATAGATCGTTTTCTCATATAGCTTCACTTATCATTATTCTTTAGGCATGAGGGCAAAGCCGAAATGCAACCGTGAATATCGAACGGGAAATTTTGATAGAAAGGAGGTGGGCGAGGATTTAGATTTGACGGATAGTGCGATCTTTCAAGTAAAAACGGGTATTTCTTCATGAAGAAATACCCGTGTAGAATATCAATTTTGGAATATCGTCAATATTTTTTTCGTCGGAGTTTATTGATTTCGTCTTTTAGTCGGAGTTTTTGGCGTTTGAGCTCACTTATTTTAATGTCGTCACGATTTAAGTTTTTCATTTCATTGGAAAGCGATGATTCAAGGTTTTGGTGCCGTGTTGCGAGTGCGTCCAAATGAGCTTGTAATGCCATAATCATTCTCCTTTTAGTTGATATCCCATTTAATCATCACTCTTGTCATTTGTCACGCATTCAAAGGTTAACAGGCCCGGGGCGCAGGGGGGCTCAATGGTGATTGGTCTGAGTTGAAAAAATAACACAAATTACTGAAAATGTTAGTTTTTTCAAGATTTTTAATTTTTTACATTAATAGCGTTGATGACAATTTCTTGATTGATAGGGCATATACAATTTTAATAATTTCACAGTTTTTGAACGAGTTTTTTTGCGCGAGACACTTTTAGGGAGTGTAAGTCTGTCCAGTTCATCTTTTCTAAATTGCCCAACATTTTGAATGACTCAACCTTATTTGCAAAAAATTGAGACTTCATTGAGTGTTCTGAAATAGCTCCATTGTGACTAAAGATGAAGCTTATTATATTTCATCATAATGTTAATCATGAGGAGCGATGACCAAGAATGTGCGAACCCCAGAAAAACCTATGGGACTGGTCGCTTGAGCATTATGCTCTTGATGGGGCCAGTGATATTTTAATCGAGGGGCAGGATAATTTCGATCTCAATGTTAATATCATTTTATGGTGTTGTTGGTGCGCAGATCGTGAGCGATTGCTCAGTGGATTGGAGCTTCGTAATGCAATAGAAATTGCGCAAACTTGGTCAATAGAGGTTACCAGCCGTTTACGACAAGCCCGACGTGCATTGCGACGCCCTAGATTTCAAGCATATCTAGACGCTCAACCATTGGACGAAAAAAGCGAGAACACTCTATATGAAACCATTAAGGGCGCAGAACTTGCATCTGAAAAGCTTGAATTAAGTCTTTATGAAGCAATTGGCACTGAGCTTAATAAGCCCGCTAAAACGTATGAGAATGCGCACAATAATCTTTCATCGCAATCAGGGCGCCAACCCAGTAGAACACAGCATCCATCGGATGCTATCAAATCCATTGCCAGGCGCAACATTGCAACTTATGTCTCTCTTGTTGGTGTTTCAAAGTATGAAGATTTTTCTATCTCTATCATTGAGAAAATTGTAGATAGGTTGCTAGGGGCTGAGCAAGAAAATTGACATACTTTGTTGTTATTATTTTCCCAGTAACGGAACTTTGTGAGTATTTAAACGCTAAACTTTTTAATCGATTTTCCATATATTGAAAAAGTAATATGAGTGATGATAACAAAAGAGATGAAGGGGAAATGCCGGCGAAGGCGGATCTGAAAGCCGTTGCGTCTATTAATGACCCCACACCTGAAAAAGATATTGTAGGAGCGAATGATGAAGCGCTACGCATCCGGGTTGCTCTATTAGAAGAAGAGCATAGAGATCTTGATACAGCCATTAAAGCATTGCAAATTCAAGTGGCCCCCAATTTGTTGGTTATTGCACGATTAAAGAAGAAAAAGCTTAAGCTTAAAGATGAAATCAGCCGTATATATGATTTGGTTGAGCCAGATATCATCGCCTGAATTCAACCTTCTGTATACTAACGGTTAGCGCGTGCGAGGGTTTTGTTTTTATACATCAACTGATCTGCAAGCTCCAAAATTTCCTGAATATTTCTGTTACCCGATATTTCAACAATGCCATTGGCGACTGTTAAGGGAAGGGGAGTGCCTTGCCATATCAGAGGGGTTTCAAAAATTCTTTGATTAAGATCTGCGATTTTCTGGCGTGCAATGTTTTTATCCGCTTTGTCCAAAATCAATCCAAATTCATCGCCGCCCAGGCGGGCGAAACTATCAACGGCGCGTATGTTTGATTTAAAAATTTCTGTCACATGCTCCAGAGCGGCATCACCAGCCATATGGCCATATGTATCATTAATTTTTTTGAGATGATTGAGATCGATAAATACGAGCGTTGCGGAATGATTATATCTTTTCACCATCGCCAGGGAACGCCCCAACTCTCGTGCAAAAGCACGTCGATTAGGTATCCCGAGAAGAGGGTCGGTGTCAGCTAATGCTTTGGCTTCCTTAACATTTACGCGTAGTTGTGCAATTTCAGTGCGCAATTTGTCGACTTCCTCCAGTAATCCGGAAAGTACCTGATGGACGCGCGGTGTTAATTCAGACGCGGGTATGCCCGCAATTTCGACAATATCATGAACTGGTTTTTGGTCTCTTACCCGCTCGTTTTTATAAGGGTTATTGAGGGGCTCACTTGCGGTAATAGCGCCGCTTTTCGATGGGTGATTTGGTTTTCGGGCATTATTTTTTCCCGAATTTATACTTGAAGGTGTTATTTTCATTTTCGAATCCATTTCGAATCACAATGAAGCCTTTAAATATCCAGCTTTGACCTCGGATATTTGCGTGCTTCGCTATTTTTGCAAAGATAAAACGTGTTGTTACCTGCAAAAACCGACGCTTTGTGCGAATTTCAAGGTGAAGTTCCTATGCACATTCAGAAAAAAATAGGTTGAGTTCCATTGATCGCATTTACCCAACAATTCATCGCATCCATGTTGAAAGTGGCACTGCGGATACGCACATTAAGGTTGTGGAACAGGTCCTCGTACAGTTTCCCCTTCTCTGCAGTGCGACCCTGAGCCCATAATAGCTGGGAAGAGATACCAGAACAGCGCCCCCGAATAGATCTGGTGTCTCTTCCTATTTCTTAATTCTCTACTCTATCGCTACGATTAGCACGCGTTTCACAGCATCTCGGATATAATTTGTGAGTAGCACGTTTTCTACAAATCAGCCTGAAAATGGGGATAAAACACTTAAGCAATTTCGTTCAAATGGGAACCGGTTGAACTGTAATAAATGCAAAAAAGAAAAACCTAAAGCACCTCGGCGTTTCAATTTGAAGTGGAGGTGCGTTAATAGGCTTCTGGTTGATTTGACGCCACCTTGGGGGCGGAGACAATTTTCAAGAATGAAAATGTTCGTTTGCGCAATCCATTTATTTTGCAGTGTATGGATTCGTAAAAATTTCATCTACTGTGGCATCGAATACAGATGCGATTTTAAAAGCCAGGTCTAGAGATGGGCTATGTTTTCCCGACTCTATTGCAATGATGGCTTGACGCGAAACCCCCACCATCTCACCCAATTGCTGTTGGGTAAGCTTAACGGAATTTCTTCGGTCCTTCAGGTTGGATGCTAATTTTGAGGGCGACGAGCGAATAATGATTTAATCTCTACTAACGAAACAATCCCAAATATGAGCCAAAATAGTGAATACACCAACCATCCCGGTGCATGGGGAGCATCAGCAAATGATTCCATAAATCCCCAACCCGAAAAAATAGCAATAGCACCACCAGCTGAGATAATAAATCTTTTTGCAATCATGCTACTAATTGTTCCCCGTCAGCGACCATGAGACAGATTTGTTGTTTTGCTTAAGGAGGATT
>CAYZLR010000086.1:0-14903 GCA_964479275.1 uncultured Caulobacterales bacterium | reverse complement strand
TGATACGCTCGCCCCATTTTTGCGCGTGATGGTTCTCCCACGGCACGAGATAGAAAGCCCGTTGCGTTTCAATCATCGCATGGGGGCCGTGAGTGAGTTCAAATTTCTGCGCAACCGTGCCCTCTATCAACCGCCCCGCTTGTGCTGCGACGTGGGCCTTACCCGTCATGCCCTCTAACTTCTGGGTGGCTGCCTTGAACCCTTCGGCCTCTAAGGCTTTCATATAGCCGCGTTTGTAAATGACCGAGGTCTTGTGCTCTTCTTGGCGCAGCTCTGCATAGCCCTGCTCAATCAACCATGTACGGCGTTGTTGGAAAGCCGTGTCGAGTTCTTTTGCAAAGATGTTCGTCTTCGCACTAATCCTCTCAATTCCGCCTTTACCATAGTCCACTTGTGCGCGATCAAGCCATGTCGCACCGGGACTTGCGAGTTGTGCCTTTAAATCTAAACGCGAGAGCAGCTTTACGCCTGATGCACGGCCTTGTTTCAAATCGAGTGCAATAGCCTTTTCTTCAAAGTCTTCAGGCACTTCCCATGCCAAAGCTTTGTTACCTCGATCACTATGCTCAACCGCTTTGACAATGCCTGCCTTAGTCAAATTGGCTAACCGCAACTCATGTGATCGCAAATGCGCCGCAAGCTGTCGCTCACTTGGGTCTCTCCACCCATTGCTTGCACTCATATGGATGTCGAATATTCCTACATAACCGTTGTTGGGTTTGCCCTGATAATTATTGCCTTGCGCAATGTCGCGGATAGAGCGGTCAACTTTGCGAAGGCTCGGCGGTGAGACTTCGATAATAGAACCGACCTTCGCCGCCTCTCCCGCTCTAGTGTCCATGCCCGTCTCAACTGTGCTGACATAACCATCACTGCCGTCGATAATGAACCTGACCTTGCCGCCGCCTTTCTGGCTCGCGTCCATGCCTTCATCATGGCCGTGGGTCTTCGCAATGACGCGGCCAATGATACGCTTGTTTGTGAGACTACCGTCATAGCCTTTTCGTCCGTCATTCAAGCGGATTGGCCGCGATATGTTTGCCCGCTCCATAGCGGCGTGGATTTCTTTCGTAAGTTGCTCCCGCTGCTCAATTTGACCAAGCGTCTTGAAAGCGTCTTTGTCGATCTGCCAAGAGTTTGATTCAACCTGCGTAGCCAAGCCAACTGATTTAAGATGTCTCATACGTCCAATAAGCAGGTGACGGTTCATAGGTGAGTCTTTGCTAAAGGTGCTGGCCGCTGATCCTGCGTTCAGATCAATAACGCGCGTTACTGAGTTCGCTCCGCGTGCGATCTCATGGTCGAGTGCTGTGACCTTCATCGCGGTCATCTCTCGCTTCATCTCTTGTTTGATTTCAAGCTCAGATTTCCAGCCTAACTCTCGGGTAATTTCTTCCTCTAATCTTCCGCGTATGCCGCGCGAGATATACTCTCCGGCAATGTTCAATCCTTTGCCATCATGGGTGACGCCCCGAGCGATGATATGCGTGTGTGGATGGGCGGTATCAAAATGGTCGACCGCGACCCAATCGAGCCGTGTGCCCAAGTCCTCTTCCATCTGCCCCATCAGCGCTCGCGTTGTCTCTTTCAAGTTCGGCGTGCCGTCACCGTTTACGCGGGCCAGCTCTGCGCCATCTTCGGGCGAGATCATAATCCGAAATTGGTGCGGGTCACCGCGTCCGTCAAAGCTCTCTTGGGAGCGTCCAATAAATTCCCGTCCGTCAATTTCCACGCCGTCCTCTGGGCCGTAGAGTTGGCCTCGCGTCGGGGTCAATTCCGCTGAGCCATCTAAACCCTCGGATCGCTCTACACCTGCGCCTTCGCGCTGGAGGTAAGCCAAGTGTCCGCGTGAGACAGAAGACTTCGCATCGCGCAGCTTCACAACGCGCACTTTCACAATGGCACGGCGAGCGCGGTAGCGATCACCTGTCGCACGGTGAATCCTCCAACCTTGTTTTGGACCAATGCCACGCTCCAAGGCAGCTCGTCCTCTACCTCTGGCGTTAAACCGTCCTGTGCGCGGTTTAGCGGGTTTCGTTAGCGTCCGCCGACCCGACGCGGCCTTGCCTCTGATCAAAGCAATCCGAGCCTCATGATAGAAGCCCTTATAGTTCGCTGGAATATGAACTTCGGCAGCGGGGTGTCTGGATTTGCGGGCTTTGGCTCTTAGGCGGAAATCATCTTCATCTGACATACCCTATAATCAGGAAAAAGAGGCCTATTTGTCCCGTCAGTAAAAACAAGAAACGAAAGGCGATTGAAGGTTTCTACAAGTGAATTGGGTGTAGCCACTTTGCGCACACAACACGCGAGTTCCCCAAAAAATGGGCACACTAATCCCTCATCAAAAACAGAGCTTTAGCGTCGAACTGGGCACAAAGTGCACGTTCGCTTTATCTTGCTAAAGCTACTTTCCTTTCTAGTCTCTCCTCAAGCTTCCATCTTATCTAATTAATTGTTCTCTCTCAAAAAGTACCGTCCGATGCCCCTGCTGGAGCCGCCCCATTACGAGCGGAGGCAGGGGCGTTGGACTCGCCGCAACGCGGCGAAGGAATTGACGTGAGAATGAATGTTTGAACGTAGGAGAAGGGCCATCGACATCATATAAAATCGAGAGGCTAAATAGCGTCTTCGCCAGACGGGCTGGTCATTCGCTTTACGCTTTCGCTACGAATAACCATGGCATGGCGGATAAATTTTAAACTTCTAAAGTCTCATAAACCTCTTATTTCTCTCAATTTCTCAAGCAAAAATCGGGGCTATTCTTGCTATATTTGACGTATGAAAACAGGCACCCTCATATCGAAAAATGAGGCTTCGAACGCCTTAGAAAACGAAATTTCTTTGCAGGAATTAGAGCAAGGTATGATCAATGCGGCACGTTTAGTTAGGCGCTATGGCGCGATCTATTGGCCGATTATCGAGCACCTCCAACGAGAAATTGACGCAATAGAAAAGCGTGGTACCCTGCTTGCCAAGCTCTTAGACGGTGAACCTAGCCGCGCAAGTCGGGCAAGCTTTGAATAGTTTCCGCATTGACGGGATGAACAATCTTCATCAGCTCTCCACGCCGATACTCCATTGAACCACCATCCCCATATTGCGGACGATTATTCTTGTGACCCATGAGTGTGCAGCGCAATCCGTAGTCTAATCCAGCCTCCAGCATCCGCTTCTCAAACGCATGGCGGAAGCTGTAAATGCGGTGCTCGTCGGTTGGTAAAAGCCCTCTAGCGCGGAACGCTTTCATCAAACTATTGGACAGCAAAGCGCTCTTATCACGGTAATGCGGGAAGCCATTGGGGGCGCGTTTCATGGCCTCAAGTGATATGCCGACAAGTGGGATATCGCGGCTGGAGGCATTCGATTTCAGCTCCCTGTCTGCCGCTTCGCGAATGCGTATATGCGGCACGTCACTGTCCAAGATGATGTTTTGCGGCTGTAGGTTGGCGATCTCGCTGGGACGGCAACCCGTCTCGATAAGGGTATATGTAAGCAGAATGGCTTCTGGATTAAGGCCGTCAAATACGCTCGGCTTTAATAGTTTTTCTTCCACCCATGCGCTTGCAAAGGCTGGCGTGGGGGCGTTCACTTTGTCCTTAAAGCGCAGATTACGGAACGGATTTTCGCGGGTTTCTTCACCCTGATACGTCCAATATTCACGGTAGAGTTTGCGTAAATTTCCAAGCTCACGGTTTGCACTGTTCGGACGATAGGTCTTAGCCTTGCCGCCGTTGGTGTCTTTCGGATGGATGCGGTCACCCCACCACTCATAGAATTTTCGGGCATGGTCTCGCGTGATTTTGTCCATCGGAAGATTGCCGCATAGTTTGATAAAATGCTCTATCGAACGGCTCTTTGTCGCTTTCCATTTCGTCTTTTGATCAGGTGATTTGTTAGCAAGTTCGCTCACCGCCAGCTTATCGCAATAGTATGCAAAAGCCTCTCGGAGGCTGTCCGACACAGGCGGCACAGCACCCATAACAGCTTCGACTTCTGCCACATCTGGCTCATGCTTCACGGCATGGCTCAATCGCTTTAGCAAGTCCGCCACATCAATCGTTGAGGTCAATTCCGATAATGGCGTGTAGATGAAGCCCCGCGCCTTCGCGCGTGTTCTGGCGGCTTCATAACGCTGGCGGCTAACATCGCCTGTACCGCGCTGCTCATTCTGAAATGCGAGGTGCGCCCAATATTGGTCGTCTGCTTCTACCATGGCGTCACGCCTAGCCCGTGCAACTTGCAAGGATGAAGTATCCAGCGCCGTGCGGATAGTACCGCGGCCATCCAGCTTACGAAAGCGCGCAGGGATACGCCTGATATAATGCCAACGTCCACCTCGGCGTTGCAAATGTTGGTCTAGGCTCTTCATCTCGGCCATGTTGTACCACGCTGTTGTTACACAATCTGTTGCACAAATTTGAGGTTATTGAAGGCCACCAAAGGACGCTTCAGGAAAACGCAAGTTTTCCAATAACTTAGATGTGCGTGGTAGGAGTATAATGGCGCACCGGGGATGCGACGAAATGCAAGTATATTATGCTTATATTTCAATAACATAAGAGGTTTCAATATGTCAAATGTTTACCATAAATTTTGATGTTTGTTTACCAGTTAAATCGTCGAGCCTGACCATTTTTCTGAATTTAAAAAAACCTAAATGAGTCATCGTCATTTCAAAATGAGTACATCTCATTTATCAGATCGTATAATTATTGTTATTCTGGTTCAATTATTTCGTCGAGGACTTGCTTTCCTATAATCGCTAACTGGCTGCTTGCACCGAGATGTAATTCGATACGATCAATTAATCTATTAAACCTGAGTGCGTTTTCCTTATTGGGATTTTCATCCAATAACAGCATGTTAAATAGATAGTTCGCTGATAGTGTTTGCTCATGGTTTTCACCATATAATTGAGTTTGGTAAGGGATGTTTTCCAAAAACAAATTTTTTGCCTGACTCGGTTCATCTAAAAGCCCAAGAGTATAGGCAAGATTATGTCGTGTATTAACGGTGTTCAAATCATCTTCTCCCAATGTAGCAATTTGTTTTGCCAATAAATCTTCATAGATAACTTTAGCTTCATTGAGATTTGAGTTTTGATGTAAAGTTTTGGCTAATAAAAACTGGCTGGTGAGTGTATTACTATGATCTTTTCCTAAGATGTCCGTGTAATTACCCACCAAAGATTTGTATATTGTTGAAGCCTCTTCAAGTTGATTGTTTGACTTCATGTATCCTGCGAGGTTTTCTTTTGATTTCAATGTGACAATATTGGTTTCGCCAAAAATCTGAATGTTATTATCAACCAATATTTTATATTGCTCTATGGCTTCATTATATTGGTTCAAACTCCAAAGAAGAGATGTAATTTTTTTAAGATTTTCTCTGTATTTAGGCAATTTGTTCCAGTGATAACCTTCATAGAATGCATGTATATCTTTCCTTTTTTTTATGGCGTTCTCGGTTAAGTTCGCTTCTTCGAGAACTTCGGCGAGACTTTCATTGACTTTCACAAAGAGTATTCCATACCCGAATTCTTCCCAAACATGGTCATAGAGTTCGACTAAATTGTTAATTGCTGCTCCAATATCATATTTTGCATGTATCAATGTTTGATAGTTTGCTTTGGTTAGAATTGTTAAACCTTCATTATCACCATATAATTCATACATTAATGGAATGAGGATTTCATATTCTTGCTTCGCAGCTTCTAAATCGCCAACAATGACTATTTGTTGAGCCCGAAATTCTCGTACTTCTAAAGTAAACTTTCCGCCATTACCATATGTCTTTTCTGCATCATATACTAATACGTCCAAAATTTTTAGAGCCGCGCGAGTTTTATTCAAGCCTGCTTTGGCTTTGGCTAAATTCAACTGAGCATGTAGATGGATTTGCTGTACTCTGAATTCCAAATTATCACTAAAATCAGAAGGTATAATTTGCAAAACTTGATTTAAATAATCGGCAGCATCTACATATTCACCAAGTTCAATCAAACATTTTGTATTCCAAACTTTAATGCCGTTTGCAACTATTAGAAAATCATCGGTATTAGGAGTGGTATTTGCAATTTTTTTGTAAACGGCTATTAGTGAATCAAACAATTCTTTAGCCGATTCATACGCTCCACAGTAATAACGATATTTAGCCTCGTGGATAGATATTTGAATGCTCTTCAGTGCTATCAGCGGTTTAGTTTGAACAATCTCGATTTTGTCCGCTAATCTTGTAAGGTTACCAATTTCACTGAGAGAGGTTTCATGAAAGGGGTTTTCAATCAAATTTTTGCCAATTAAAGTAATGGAATCCAAGTAGATATCGTCAGTAATATCACCCGAGTCATAAAGTGAAATTGCCAACCAAGCTTTATGAGTGGCTTCAACGTCATTTACTTTTGAATTTTCGAAATCAAATCTATTAATCGCTCCGGCTATGGCTTCGTTAAACTGCCGCAATTGGCGTTTGCCAAACAGTTCTTTGACATGGGCGCGAGCAATGTCGAGTTGATTAGCCTCGCCGAAGCGGCGGAGCCAGCCTTCAACAACTCTGGCCCAGCCGTGGGGCACATTGTCATTCGCGGCGATCTGGGAAATCTCTTTGGCCCATTCTTCATCAACCAGTTGACGGGTAGCATCTGTGATGAGTGACATGAGCCATTCCGGCTGATCTTCTGGCATAAGCTCTGTTGAGAGCGCCAGTAATTGTTGCACGGGTTCGGGTAGTTCATTCCAAAGGGAGTTATAAAGGTCACGAACTGTTTCCGGCAGGTTTTCGACATCCTCATTGTCCAGTTCCAAATAAGGGTAATCCAGTTTGAGGCTTTTCATATTCAGGACAAGTTCCAGGGGGAGCGGGTTTTTATAGCGATCTGTCAGGAGATTGACGGCCTTGTCTTCGGCTTTGGGAAAACGTGCCAAGATAATTTTGCTCAAATCTTTAGCCGGCAATTGGGAAAGTGAGGCCTCTTCGGGCAGGCCTTTCGGCGTCGGCTTATCATATTCCATTCGGATGATACGTTCTTGCGCCCAACCGACGCTTAATAGGTCATTCAATTCTTTGATTTTTTCAAACTCGCCAGGCCATGTGGTTGTCAGGATTAGGATAGGTGCATTACGTGCCACCAATTTAGCGATCAGTTCCAAAACAGGAGACGTCGCTTTATGGATATCTTCGACGCAAATAATTATAGGTAGGTCTTTGTGTGCGAGACGGGAAAAGAGATGTATCGTTTCATCGACGAGGTTTTCATCAGCAGATTGATGCGCTTCAAAACCCAATTGCATCATATCATTTTTATCTTTGCTGGCTTTGGCCGCTTTTACGCCGGATGTGACTAATTTAAGGCCTAGTCCAATACCGAAAGGGGTGGCGCCTAAACCCAGTTCTGCAAGTTTTGACAGGCCCGTGACTGTGCCTTCCTCGAATACAGCGCCTAAGGCTGATTTGGCTTTGGCAATCGTCGCATATTTACCGAGCCCAGTAAGCTTTGAGGCCGCCCATGCGGCTTCGAGATAGGGCGCATGGAACCGGAGTTGCTCAATATCTTCCATCAGCGTCCGCGACAGCATATTGGTACTGCGCATGTCACAAGTCAGGCCCCACCAGAAAAATTCAGGCAGGACTTTTTTGTCTCTCGCGGCATCTACAAAGGAGGGAACAAGATGTTTGCGCCTTGAAACAGGGTCGTCTTCATCTTCGGCTATAATGGACATCGGCCAATAGGGTGAGGACTGCCGTTCTGTTATCTGCTTATAGACTTCTTGGATTATCCGCGTCTTGCCCCACCCTGATGGAGCCTCGAGGGAGATAAGAGAGGCGCGACTATCGCCCTTATAATCTGTTAGATTATCCAACCGTTCAATAATGCCAGATACAAGCGCTTTGCGCCCTTCACCCACAAATACATTGGGCATAAGATGTGCACCCCGCAATTACAACGATTGGGAGTTTATCATAAACTCATTGGAGCATAAAATAAATAATTGAGTCATTTGAGGTATGGAATGAAATTTAGGTTACTTGATTAAAAACGTATTCAAAAAACTAAGTCACTTTTAAATGTCAAATGTCTACCGTGATTTCGATAATTACTTTTAAAATAAGACGCATTGTAGTGGGTGAGATACGTCCCAACTATTTTCTGGTAAAGTCATTTATAAGTCGATCTCACATTCTACGGAGCAATGATCGGATATGTTCTCAACAAATTCAAAAACTTCCGCATTATTATCGAGATCAACCCATCCTCGAACCAAACCAATACCATCTTTGATATTTAAATTATCAGATATTAGAATATGGTCTAGATTGGATGTCATTTTCAACCCGCCATCAGACTTGACTTTCGCCCAGGTGAATTGATGAGTTTTATCAAGTAATATCATGCCAGATTTTTTTGCATCTTTAGCCAAATTTGCAATTTCTTGTTCGCCAGTTATTTCCTGAGACCCGCCACGCGCTTTCTTTCCCATAGTATTTAGGTCCCCGAGCACCAAAAAATTCGGTGGCCCTTCCTCTAATTCTTCTAATCTTCTTTTAAGAGACCATATGCGGTCAAACATATCTTGTCGGTTGTTATAGTCTTTATCAAGGCGACCACTATCCGCGTGCATAAAAAGGATATTTGTAAATTTTCCGCTTAGCTTTACACTCAATAAGGCTCCGGGTCTTAGGTTTTCATTCCCAACCTTGAACTCTCGTCTTTGGGTATAAAGAGCTTGCTCAAACACACCTCTTTTCCAACCAGCTAGGATTTCAATTCCTTCTTTTCCATCTGTAACTCCAAAATCATAATCATTGAGCGCGTCTTGTAATATTGATCGAAGTGCAGCTTTATCTTTAATTTCCGCGAACCCGATAATATCGGGATCCGTTTCTCTAACATGAGATATAACCTTTACGGCTCTTTCAACGCTATCACCATAAAAGTTTTCAATATTCCAATAAAGTACTTTCATTTCAAAATCCTGTCTGCTTACTTGTGCGGAGTTCCTCTATGTCCTTTCAACGTAGCGTATCGGACAAACCGGCGGGCTTCATCTTGCACCTCACGATTTGTTAGTTTTGTGCCTACACACTCATCACTATCTCCATCGCATTTCGGTTGGAATCCTGGGAATGCTAAATCATCAATATCCAGTAGCGCTGAGAGTTTTGAAAACGCCTGAAGCGCAGGTTCAGTACAAAGAAATGATGTAATACTTGAAGTTCGGCGTTCTTTGCCATCTTCAGAGATATGGAATGCTGGACCGGAATCTTTCGATTCCATGAATTCAGCAAATGCTTTATTGAGATCTTCAACGATCTCGACACCAATACTACTTGCTGAGATAGGTTCGGGAGCCCTTATATAATCCTGTTTTTCTTTTCGAGCAGTTATGGTGTGTAAAAGATCTCCAATACGGTACATTCCTTGATCTGATTGTAAGTAGACGACTTCTTTCACACGCCCCAACATCATTATACCCGTACATTGCGTACATGACTCCAATGACGTGTAAACTGTGACGTTGGATAAGGCGTTACTGTATTTGTCTGCTGGGTTTCCTTCAGACGCAACGTTCCATGAATCTTGTAATTGCGTAAGAGAAAACACGCGTTTTATAAGCCTAGCTTCTGCATGCTCTGTACTGGCATCGAAAAGTGCGTTGTGGTTGAAATCAAAGTCAATAATATAACCATTATGATCAACTGCAAGAGCGGCAATATTGTGTCCGCGATACTCACCCTCCAAATAGGGGCAAACTTCCTTCCAATCATCTGTCATGGGATTGCGCGGATAGCTTCCTGAAACACCGTATTTGTTGCCTGACCAATAGTACCTAGTAATTTGTGCTAACGCAGAAGAATAGATCCTGTGCCGTTCTTGTAGCGGGTCCTCCAGCTTTCTGCCGGTTGGTTGAACTAGGTCCTTGAGTTTTTTCTCTAGAAACGGTGTGATTGGTTCTGTCATTTTTATCGTCCTTATTATTTAATCTGCTCTATATATAGAATTTAGTGGACTGATCCCTGACCAATGAAAGGGCGCATACTAGCAAATTTTTCAAGTTCGGATATATCGGTACTTTTTACAGCAAATACTTCAGTATCTAGGATTTTATTACTACCTTTTTTGAAGGTTTTTTGCTTTTTGATTTCTGTTTCTGCGCCATTCTTGATCCAGTCTTTCAGAATTGAAACTGTTTCAGCTCCAAATATCCCCTCCATTGGCCCACCGTTTTGCAAAATTCTTGTTAGAAACATACTGCGTTCAGGGGAGCCGGGTATAATCCAACCGCCCCGGATCATAGCCCTCATGCATTCATATGGATCGTCAAAAAAATCGGCTAAAGGCTTGGGTTCACCTTTGGCATTTGGAAGAGTTAATTCATCATGTCCACGTCTGCCTATTACGGAAAAATCTTCTATAATTTTTGCAACTTTTCCCGCAAGTGTATCAGGATTCGGGTTGGGTAAATTTGGTAGCGGCTCTATACACTCTTCACTTATACCATCCAGAGACTCCACCCAATCTAATATTATGTCGATATCGTTTTTGGTAAAGACACGATACATTGGACCTTCAAATTCAAGTAGATTTAAAAACCGACTACCACGAGGATTTCCTACGTCTAAAAGTCCAGATGAAATTAGTTTTTCCATAAGAATTTCTGGGGTCTTGAACAAATCATTTAGTAAAACGCCATCCAGTGTAGCGCGTCCGTGAACCTTCTCAGCTGCAGATGCTTTCTCATTGATTAGATTTACCATGCGATCGTGGTAATATTTAGAAAAATCGGGGAAACATTCTGGGTTTTCTTTCGTTCCCAGGTTAATTGATTTGCGATCAATTATTAGTCGCCTCTCCTGCAAACCCGCTCCATTAAAGCCCACTGTAGCCCATGTAACGTAGCCATTCCAGATACGGTTCCAATTATACTGGACGGCGCGCTCTCCACCTTCTTCTCGTTTTTCTTCAAGGAATATTTTCACTGCTTCCTTTGCAATTGCACCATGTCCTTCACTGATATTGTCAATTGCCACGTGTAAGCTGTAAAACAACGGATTCATTCCACGTCCTCGCAACATATTCACAGCTGGCATCAAGGTTGGCGTAGCTTCCCATTCAAGAAAAAGTGTCATGCCTATTAATTCAGGAAAAAATGCCTGCGGAAAAATGCCCATACATGATTGAAAGACCGGTGATCTCCATGCACCTTCTGCCAGATCTATATCTAAAAAGTCGAGAGAAGTAACTGGGGGCAAGTATATGCCCTGACTGTTCAGAAGATCCCTATATACATTTGAATGATTTTCCTTAGTGGAACCATTCCCCACTTCATCAGCCCAGATATCAAATAACCTTGATTGAACTTCATCGGATGGTTTTGCCTGCAATATGTTCTGGAGCCATACGCCATCCATCAAATTGAAGGGAGCGAGTTGTAACAATCTATCTTTTACAACTCGGTCAGATGCCTTACCTATTGGGTATCTTTTACCGTTACTCCAGTTAACTACATCCTGATCATAGCCATGAGGCCTATACATTCCCGGCAAAACAGCATCATATATTTGCATCATACGCAAATCAAAGGCCTCGGGACTATATTCAAATTTTCGATATAAAGAGGAGGCTTCATATTCAGCGTTCTCCAAATACATCATTGCCATTTTCTTCGCAACGGGCCGAAAATCTGGATGGTCTTCAATATTTGCAAGCTTGTGGAATGCCTCTTTTTCCAATTCTATTGAAGGCAGATCTGTTTTTGCGGCTTCAATTAGATTACTATTGGATGAAGCGGATTTTAGAGACCCGATTTCCTTTTTAACAATTCGACTTTCCACCATATCGTCGAGAGTTACTCTGTAAATAAAATGTCCGTCACCAACATCTTGTCCTTCATCGTTTTTAAATTCCCAGTTTACAAGTGAGCTACCATGCTCAGGGTTTTCCTCGTCATGAATTGAAGTAATGAATTCACCAAATCTATCCCAGATCTCTACATCCATTTTTTTTGTGTTTTTTGGAATATTAACGACAATATTGAGGTCATTTAATACAGACTCGTCATTTTCGTTGCGAATAATGCCGGGTCCTTTTTTAACCTCAGCCTTTAAGTCTTCTGCTTTATGTTCAGCATATTTATACACCGTGTCTCCAGAAGCATATACGACTTGTGGAGGAGAGCCGATTACACGAAATCGATTTAGAAACTTCCCTACATGGTTGGCATCTGCCCATGTGACTCCGCCATCAGTGGTCGAACTTGTATAACCACCTTTAAATTGACGGTCACCCCATCCACCGACCCAACCTGTATTCTCATCTAAAAAACCAACCCCTTCTAAATTGGCGTTATCTTGAGGATCATCTACGGAAAACCTTTTCCATTGTTTTCCTCCGTCGACGGATTTAAGGATTGCTGCATCATCAAAATTTTCTAGAGAAATATATCCAAAGTTTTTGTCTACAAAGTGAATTTTCCATCCCCACTCTCCAGACGGAAAATCATCTTCTTGACCAGCTATCTGGTTTTTCCAAGTTTTTCCTCCGTCTTCAGTATATAGAACGACCGGCTTAACTTCATCCCGACTTTTGCCGCCAAAACCTCCGACTACCCAACCAACATTTTTGCTCTTGAAGTAGATGTCAACAAGCAACGAAGCTTTCGAGGACATGTCAATAAATTCCCAAGACTTCCCTGAATCCAGAGACTTAATTATTGCGGGTTTTCTGTTTGGGTAATTTGTTCCTGAAGCATAAATCGTATTTTTGTCGACAACTGACAGACCGCAGATTGCAGTGGGTTCATCAGGTAAGTTCGTGACCTCGATCCATTTTTCCCCACCATTAATTGTCCTAAACAAACGATTTTTCGAAGTTAAAGTTCCTAGCCAACCATTCTGAGAATCACTAAATGCTATACAACGGGGGTAGGTTCTTTTGGGTAATTTGGTTTGTTCCACCCAAGTATTACCACCATCTTGGGTATTTAAAATTTGCGCGTTGCTGTTGACTGCCCAGCCCATTTTCTCATCAATAAACCAAATATCGTCTGTTCGACCTCCACCGGACATTTGAGGTGCATTCGTTTTTTTCCAAGTAAATGTCATGTTTCGCCCCATCACATAAAAATTGTTTTGTCTATATGTATAACTCGAAGTAGCATTTCCTGCAGATTAATCAAGCTTGTTCGATAAAAACCAGATAGACGTATTCTTCAAAACCATAATCGCCTCGACAGGTCTCAGCAGACCCTATTGGCCATCAATGAGGTAACTACTTTTTTGAAGCGCGGCATTTAGACGCTTAGCTTTTGAATGTTTGTTTTTCAGTTCACGTTCTAATCTTTCAAAGATTGGCCAATATTTATTTCCATAGCTCTCAACAAGTTGCGCTACTGAATGTAGCGCAACTGCGATGTCTTCTTCGGACACAAGATCTGAGACTCTTGGCATTATCTGGTCAATCATCTTTCTTATACTGTCGCGACCAAACAAGGTCTGCACCGTTTTCGACCTCGAACATTGCAGCCCAAATTGGAGATGCAAAGCTTGGGTCATCCAGAAAGACGGAGATGTAAGGTTGACCATCGTCTCCCTGTGCGATCGTGTGACGTGCAAAGCCTAAATCACATTGACCAGACTTCACGAAAAAATCGGGACTATCTTCATGTTTCTTATTTTCATTGGGAATGAAGCTAACATCACAGTCCATAGTGAGTGTGGAAATATGGCCATCAAAACCATCATTCGATTTCTTAAATTGTCCAATAATTGGCATAATTTTTCCTTTCGGGGGTGGTGTGTTGTTTTAAGTTTTTTGTGAGGACGCGAGTGCCTTACGAGCGCGTTTGAAGCCATTATCCGTTGCTAGAAACCCAGCAATCATTGACGGTAGAAGTTCAGCAGGTTTGACAGCCTCTCCGTAACTTTCACCGTAAATACGCGCATAGTCTTCGAGCATATGATGAACCTCGCGATCCAGACTGACGGTCATTTTCACAGGCGTCAAATCTGGTAATTTCCCAATTCGTAAAGTTGGTTTGTTTGACTTGGTCATCAAAAGTCTCCTTTGGATCTGTAAGGTGATAGAACAAGGTCACGATTGACAATGACGCCAAGACGCCACCCTGGCCGTACCCGCAGCGTAGGTTTCCGAGATAAAGCGCGGGTCACAACCTGCTGACCTGCTTGATTGATGGTGTCTTGACCGCCTGAACGAATAGCTTCGGCGAGCTCATCTTCTTCATCTGTGCTGAGTTCAGTCGCAACGGATAAAACGGACGAAAGTATCGCAGCTTTAAACAAGCTACCTGTGTGACGATCTACGCGGTCACGCAAACCTGAATGACCTGACAAATCCACTCCGGGTAAACTCTCAATAACCAGAGATGAGCCGTCTGGACGGATAAGCCTATTCCAAACGATAAGCGCCCGAGACTGTCCATCATCAATATCGCTATCATAACGTCCTAACAGCCGAGTGCCTTGAGGCAGCAATAAATGCTGACCAGTCGGCGTGTCATATACATTCTCGGTGACTTGCGCGATGACCTGTCCCGGCAAATCCGAATTCAAACCAGTCACTAGGCTGGCAGGAATGATCGTTCCCGCCATGACCTGATAAGGCGACTGAGGTGTTCTGAGGCTATGCGGATTATAAATCTCCTGATCATTCAAGTTCGATGTAAATGGATTACCATTGTTCTCAGTCACTTCGTCATCGGAAGTTGATTGAGGAATAATCCCGTTGCCACCTTGACCAAAAACTGCCGCCAGCGCCGCTATTCCAGGGTCAGTAAAAGTTGAAGAGTTAGATTGAACTGCCTGCGCACTATCACCACCTCCATCATTCGCGATAAAGAACAAATTCGAACTTCGCGCTGAAGGAGCATTCGGCGTTGCTTGAG
>CAYZLR010000085.1:0-14933 GCA_964479275.1 uncultured Caulobacterales bacterium | reverse complement strand
AATCATAAGTCGCTGAAATCACTCAATTGTAATTTTGAATTGGGCTCTAAGAAAATATTTCGTCTTGATAACTATATGGTACAGACGGGTCAAAAATGATTGACATATTTACCTCACAATTGGCATCTACAGCAATTTTATTGTTAAGTGAAACTGTTTTTTGAGTGCAGCTTGTGATGCATATAAAGGCGATGCATAAAAATAATGAATAAAAAAATTTAATCGACATTAATTCTTATCCCTACTCTTTGCTCGTTATCTGAGACTATAATTTGGCGTTATGTTAGCCGGTACGCATAACCATAAGGTTGACAATAACTAGGTTGAACTAACTTTATGGTCCTCTTTCCAAGAGCGTGTGATCCCACTCGAATATTACCGCACGTTCCTTTACGAGGGCACGCTAGTTGGCCAACTGAACCATCTCGTCTTTTTGGATAAACATTACCAACTACGTCAAATCCCGAAATTGGGTAACCTACTCCACATGCCGTTATAGTTATTCCTTCTTCTCTCGTTTCGGTTTCGAATGAGCAATCATCTGAAAATTGGTTACTACATACTTCTCTACCGCTGGTTACCGATTGGTGATTTTGTTGATTTGTAGAAGTTTCATAATTATTAATTATCTCGGCTTCTGTGTCTCTCTTTTCATTTCCAAAATCCATTACATAAAACATACCAGCACTATTATCGCTAATCCTATAACCCCATAATCCCGTGGGATCCACCATATTAACCGGACCGTTTGCGATATAAGCATAGAGGTTTTGCTGATCCTCATACCCGATCGGGTCTACCAGTAAGAACCTCCCTGTTTTGGAATCGTAATATCTGGTTTTATAGTAGTACAGCCCGGTCTCTGGGTCCAGCCTTTGCCCGGCGAAGCGGCATGGGGCCACATTGGGAAGGGACCCAACGTGACGAATACTTCGTAGCAGGAGTATTTCGTTGAATGGCTTCCACCCATTCAAACACCGTAGGGGGAGTATGTGTATTTATCTTCTACACTTCCACTTGCATTGCTTGTCGCAATAACGGAACCTTGGCGATTAAAATGAACGTTTATTTGCTTTAAGATTTACGCTCAAATACAAATTGTGCGGCCCCTTTTAACGGGGCTGCGGCTTCACCAAAGCGATCTAAATGGGCTTGAGCACTTTCTACTAACTCGCGCGCGCGGTCCCTCGCCCCATCCGCGCCTAATAATTTCACGAATGTAGCTTTATCCATATCCTCATCTTGCCCTGTGGGCTTACCAAGGGTTTCAGGATCTGAGTAAATATCGAGCAAATCATCAACGATTTGAAACGCCAAGCCAATATCTTCAGAGTACGAATCAAGAGACGCAACCTCGCCCTTACTAGCACCACCAACAATACCGCCCGCAATAGCGGAAAACCTGATCAACGCTCCTGTCTTTAAGCGCTGCAGTTGGGTCACACCGGTAAGGTCAAACTCTTTTTGCTCCGCATAGATATCAATCATTTGCCCGCCGACCATACCCGCTTTACCTGAGGCACGCGCCAATTCCAGTGCCAACGCACAGCGAATATTGGCATCTGGGTGCGTCTCGGCTTCTGCCAAAATTTCAAATGCCTGCGTCAACAATGCATCACCAGCCAATATTGCCGTGGCATCATCAAACACTTTATGGACCGAGGGCCGCCCCCTTCTTAAATCGCTATCATCCATAGCAGGTAAGTCATCATGTATTAAGCTATAGCAATGGATCATCTCAACGGCACAACCAGTGCGAATGGAACGCTCTCTTGGGCAATCAAAAATATCGGCCGCCGCGATCACCAAAAAAGGACGGAGTCGTTTCCCTCCATCAAGTGCACCGTGACGCATGGCGCCGATTACGCGACCAAGGGGCCCCTCTGTTTCAGGCAAAAAACCATCCAAGGCTTTTTCAATCAGTAAAGCGGTTTCACTGATAGTTTTGTTAAAAACACTCACGCGATAATTTCCTAAGCTTTATGCAAAATCAGGCATGCCTCATAGCGTGCGCATCAGTCTTCGACAAGTGTAATTTATCAACCGCTACCAAGCAAAATTGAACCTTTTGCAAGAAAACCGTAACAATTAAGAGCGGGTTTGGGTTAGGCCCGAACCGTTACACCCGCGACAAGAGCGTGCAAAAATCCCGGTTCTTCCTCGCCCATCACAGATATCGCAAAGGGTGCGGCCCGCGTCATTCACCCCTAGAAACCTTTGCAACAGTTCAGTGTCTCCAGATCGCTGTTTCAATTTCAAGGCCGTGACATCATGATTATCTAATGGCTTAGCTTTAGTCATGTTAACCGCTTCTTTTTGACCCTCTTTTTGTGCCCCGAGCCCAGCTCCCGTTTCAGCTTGAAAATCTTGAACAGGATGATAATTAAGCCGCTCGGTTATCGAAGATTTTGGCCCCTGATTCACAAGCTTGTCGTGTAACAGGGTCAATGCCTGAGTTGATAAGGTTTCAGCAAAATTAGCATCGCGACTCATCATTTTAAGCGTCATGACGATATCTCTGTACCAGGCGTCTAAAATTTGAGTAAATCGATCTTCGTTAAAACTCCCCCTCGCCTCCAAAACTGTCAGTAAGGTTAGATTTTGCTCTTCGTCGACCTCCGCAACTGATATATGCAGATTACGATTTAAGGCTTCCTCTCCGCTTTTGGTCATCCCAAAACCAGAAAAATATCCCACAAAAGCGAACTCCAATACCTGTTCATGGTTATCAGGGGCATGCCCCATGAGTACTAAAAATTGTAAACCCTTTATCGCTACACGGTAATATTGGAAATCACGATCATTATCAGGCACATCAATCATCTCAACTTGATCGTAGTTCCTCTCCAATACTCGCAACATGGAAGATAACGGCCAATATCCTTCAGGTACCGTTCGCAATAAAGAAAGTGTCATAAAAACCCCAAAGCCCTAAAAATTACGCAACCAGACGTATCTTATACCCCAAACGCCTATATCATCCTCATAAGCAAATCACCGAAGCAGGCCAATTGCAAGGCTTGGACATCGATATTTTAGCGATAATCACGCGCTTAAGAAGTTCCAGAGCGAGTGACGACCGGTTGGACGCCTCGAAACACGACACAACAATACCTTGAAGCACCTCCTTGACGCCGTTTGACGCGGAGGCTCTTTGGAACGACATTGGATCGATCGGAATCACAAAATTGCTCTACCTTGTTACTTTTTCCACATTTAGAGGACCAACAGGTTCTAAATTGCTCGCTAAATGGCCTAATTGAGATACACAGATTTTTGCATCATGTTTTTAAGTAAGCTTTTTGGGAATATAGCTCACTCAAATCTTCTCACCATATTGCGGCGCAGCAAATATTTGCGTATAAAATACCTCTACTTTTTAAAATATGCTTAAGTGTGATCATAAGCCTCTTGCGGGCTAATCTTCGTCGTGAAATAAACGAACCCAGATTTGGGACTCTACTTAAAATTTTCTGTATCCGCGTGAGACCAGTATGATTATGAATATACAAAACGGCGATCAAGCCTTTCTAATCCCTCATTGCCGGATTTTTATAATCCAGTTGGAGGATTGCCGTGATTAACAAGGACACTCCATTGAAAGTTATTCTAGCCCAACCGCGTGGATTTTGTGCTGGCGTTGACCGCGCAATCGATATTGTTGAACGTGCGCTCGCCAAATATGGTGCCCCGGTTTATGTGCGCCATGAGATTGTTCATAATAAATACGTTGTAGAGACATTACGAAATCGTGGCGCTATCTTCGTTGAAGAAGTTGATGAAATCCCTGAAGGCGCTGTGACAATTTTTTCAGCTCATGGCGTTTCACGTAAAGTCGAAGACGGTGCTCATTTTCGCGAACTCGATGTTATTGACGCGACCTGCCCTCTCGTTACCAAAGTCCACAAAGAAGGCCGCCGTTATGCGGGCAAAGGCTATGATATAGTTTTAATCGGACATCTTGGCCATCCTGAAGTCGAGGGGACCATCGGACAAATTCCCGGTACGGTTCACGTTATCAGCGAACCCCACGACGTGGATAGCCTTAAGGTTAGCGATCCAGATAAAGTTTCTTTTGTCACCCAGACAACTCTCTCAGTAAATGACACGAAAGATGTTATTGCGGCACTCAAGAAACGGTTCCCCAACATTATAGGCCCAGATACACGCGATATTTGCTATGCCACTCAAAACCGCCAGACTGCGGTTTTAGAAATGGTCAAACAAGTCGATCTGCTATTAGTGGTTGGCGCCAACAACAGCTCTAATTCAAATCGATTGAGAGAAATCGGCGAAAATCACGGCGTACCAAGTTATCTCATCGAGGATGCGAGCATGTTCGAAGCCAAATGGCTCGAAGGTGTAGAAACTGTAGGTGTGACTGCGGGCGCATCAGCTCCTGAAACTCTTGTTCAAGATACGATCAAACGACTAGCCGAGCATCGATCTCTTAGCGTTGAAAAGCTTGATGGCGTAGAAGAAAATGTTCATTTTAAGCTTCCAAAAGAACTTGCCGATACGCCCCGCCCCGAGACCGCCGTTAAAGCTTGGATGCCCGAAGAAATTTTTTAACTAACCTTATTTTATCACAGATCATTTGATCTAAAATCGAAACAACAAAATTAATTGTAGTTCCAAAACCAGGAGTTGCCCAAATGTCAGTATCATTGCATCAACAAATCCGCATCGGGGCCTACCTCGTTAAACAAAAACTCATGGGACGCAAACGCTACCCGCTAGTTTTAATGCTTGAGCCATTATTTCGTTGCAACCTTGCATGTGCTGGTTGCGGGAAAATTGATTTTCCGGCGCCGATCCTGAACAGAAGACTATCTGCGAAGGAATGCCTTGAAGCTGTTGACGAATGCGGCGCTCCCTTTGTGGCAATACCAGGCGGAGAGCCATTAATCCACAAAGAAATCGGTGAAATTGTCAAAGGGATTGTGGATCGCAAAAAATTTGTTTCTCTTTGCACAAACGCACTTTTATTAGAAAAAAAGCTTGATCTGTTTGAACCTTCTCCTTTTTTGCAATTCTCTGTACACCTTGATGGCCTGGAAAAACATCATGACAAAGCCGTATGCCAAGACGGTGTTTTTGAGCAAGCTGTGAAAGCGATCAAAGCCGCAAAAGATAGAGGCTTTACGGTCAACGTTAATTGTACAGTGTTCGACGGATACCCGGCTGAAGAACTTGCTGATTATATGGATTACTGCACAAATGAGCTTGGTGTCGGCATTTCAATGTCTCCAGGCTTCGCTTATGAACGCGCAGCCGACCAAACCAGCTTTTTGAATCGACGCAAAACCAAATCTTTCTTCCGGGATCTATTCAAGATCGAGAAAGAACGCGGCTCTAAATGGGCGCTAACACACTCCTCATTATATCTCGACTTCCTGGCCGGCAATCAAAAATATGAATGCACACCGTGGGGTAACCCAACGCGCAACGTATTTGGCTGGCAAAAACCTTGTTATTTGCTTGGTGAAGGGTATGTGGACAGCTTTAAAGAGCTCATGGAAACAACCGAATGGGATAATTACGGTACGGGTAATTATGAAAAATGCGGTGACTGCATGGCCCATTGTGGCTATGAGCCTACGGCAGCCGATGAAGCGATTGGCAACCCCTTCAAGATGTTTAAGATCAAACGGTTTAACCTAAAAACTGAAGGCCCGATGGCTGATGAACTTAATCTTGAAAAGGCGCGCCCAGCGATTGACGTACACGAACAAATAGTTGAAGACGAATTAGCCAAAATCGCGGCCGAGAAGAAGAACGCCAAGGAAGCCGCTGAGGTTCACGCTTAAACTTTTCAAACCCTCTTTAGAATCTGCCCCTAATTGCATGAGCGCCGAAAGCTCAATCGGATTACGGGCAGCTTTCATGAGTGTACCAAGAACTCGGGTGCCCCCTTCCGGGGTTACCGCCCCCAAGGCGGCATCCGGCAAAACCCTATCTGCAGGATCAGCAATCGCCCGAATTGCCAAAAACGGAACATCCGCCATACTTGCGGCTCTAGCCGCACCGTGGCTTTCCATATCAACACTTTTTGCGCCAGTCTGCTTATAAATACGTGATTTTTCATCCGCGCTAGCAATGATTTCATCTGAACCAAAAATGATCGAAGGATTTATTCCTGCTGCACGGTGACTTTTTTTTACAATATCTAGGCAATCAGGATCACAGATATACTCTTCCCCGTGCGCGGTTACGACTTTCTGGCCAATCACCAAATCACCTGGTTGATACGCAGGTAATAATCCCCCCGAAACCCCGACAGAGATAATCAGATCCACGGCCTCGCGAACTTCACCATTCGCCCGCGTTCCATTTTGGCACAAAGCAGTCGCCAATTGCTCCGCTCGCATAGAATTTGCACCAGAAACGACCACATCAACCCGGTCATCAGGAAAGGCCCGGCGAACCATCTTTGCTTCTGATTTTAACCCACAGATAATCCCAATTTTTGACACGAGCTTTCCCATCTTAAATCCAGCGCCTCACACGTGAACAATAATCTGCATAGTCTGTGCCAAATTTTTTGAGCAAAATCTCTTCCTCCGGTTTAATTTGAAAATAAGTTATCGAAACTACAAAACTACCCCATAGGATCAGATTGATTGGATTGCCAAGATAGAGCCCCCACCCCGCCAACAAAAACGCCATTCCTAAATACATTGGATTACGTGATAACCGATATAGACCGCTTACGATCAATTTTGAAGCTTGGTCTGGTTTCATGGGATTAACAGTCGTTTTAGCTCTTAAAAAAGCGATCAGTGCACTTAACTCTATTGTGAGGCCCGTGACAATCATGCCGATTGAAAAAATATTCTGGTATGGGAATACAAAGTTTAACTGGGAAAAAAACTTCGAAATCAATCCCATTATTATACCTGCAAAAATAAGCTGAACGGGTGGGGGAAGTAATAATTTCATTCGATAGCTTCCTGTTTACATTAAAACAAAAATCCAAAACTTTTATATTTATGACCAAAACGATCGCCCTAAAAATACACTTATGGCTTTCGGTTAATTCGATAATACACGTTTACGGGCGCAGTTTAGCTATTTTCAAACACACTCTGTGCCGCACGATTACCGGATCGAATTGCCCCCTCAATTGTTGCTGGTACACCGGTATCAATATGGTCACCTGCGAGAAACAAATTTTCAAAATTGGTACGGGTTTTTAATCTCTTCGCAGAACCTTCCGGCGATTGATCAAATGTTGCGCGCTTTTCTCGTATGACACGCACCTTTTCATAAGACATATCACCAAGCTCTAGAGCTATGCATGTCTCGGCCCATAATTTTTCTGCAACCTCTGCATTGGGAACCTCATCCATCCCGATTGCATGTGATGCAGAAACTGTAAGGCTCACCACATCGTCATGAATAACAGCCCATTGCGCATCACTTGATAACATCCCAATAAAAAAGCCTTCGCCTAAAGCCTTTCGCGGCAGCGGCTTACTAGCAAGAAAATGAACGTTTAAGATACTGGCATTATCATCAGGCGGATCAAGCTCAGGCATCACTTGTTTTAACCTTGAGGGGGGCAAGGCAAGAATAATCTGGGTTTTTTCATCAATCTCAATATGATCATTTGAAAAATGTAATTTCGTGATACGAAGCCCCGAGCGCTCAATATATCTCAGCCGAGCGCCAAATTGAATTTTGCCCCCTTCGCGCTCCAACGTTTTGAGAGCCGGATCAATAAAAGCCGGACCAAGTCCATTTTTGCCAGTCATCGGCGTGCACGCTTGCCCACCGAGAGCAAATGTTTCACGCAATACCGACCATAATAACTTTGCCTGGCCGATTTGCGGCGTAGTATTTAATACCGCTAAGGTTAAAGGCTCCCACAATCTTTTATATAAAAGATTATCACTAAGCTGGGATTCTACATGTCGCATATCAACCCCGGCAACTTCGCCGACAGTCTTTTTTGGTCCAACCAACGCGATTTTTAAACCCGCAAAATAATCAATAAGTCTTGTTCCCGGTATCCGTGACTTTGCACGCAATACCCAATAGGGAATAAGCCCTTTATTAAACTTGAGTGTCCAACGTTCGCGGCTTTTCACATCAACAAAAGGATAGAGCGCATACGGCGGAGACATCAATTGATCTTGCGCTCCGACCCTTCTTAAATAGGCTCGCGCACTTTGATTAGCAGACATGATAAAATGATTACCATTATCAATTTGACGATCCAGATATTTATCATGAAACGAGCGACAACGCCCCCCTGCATGGCCTGCCCCTTCAAAAAGGCGCACATCGATTCCGCGTTCTGAACACCATAATGCCGCCGAAAGACCCGCAAGCCCCGCACCGATGATAATCACTTTTGGTTTTACTCTATCACCACTCATTGGCCTTCATACCTTCAATGGCGGCGCTAAACCATAACGCGCTGAAATCAGCAATTTTTCTATTTTCGACATCGACAAAGGTGTACCAATTTTATCCCACCCCCTGTCTTCCAGACGTTTAAAATACGCCTCATAAACCCCCATCATCAATAGTGCCGGTCGCAATACGCGCCAATCTAATGAGGCCAGCGCAATCCGGGTCTCTTTAAATTTTTGTCGCGCAATCTCACCAACATCTGCGGCAACATTCGCCAATCCGGCGGATCCAACTATTGTTGAAGGATCATCAGGCACATGATATTTTTCTAAAAGCTCCGATGGCAGATAAATCCTCCCAATTGAGGCATCCTCAGCAACATCGCGCAAAATATTTGTCAACTGTAAGGCATCCCCTAATGATAAAGAGAATTTATCGGCTATCTCAGTACGTGGTGCCCCAAAAATTGGCATCGATAATTGTCCCACGGCTCCAGCCGCGCGGCGCGTGTAGGCCATTAATTGATCTAACGAGGGGGCAACAACCGGTCCATGTGCGTCCAACTCCATCCCCTCAATTACCAGAATAAATTCTTCTTTGGGCAACTGAAAACTAGAGACCGGTTCTAACAAAGCCCGGCCAGTTAAGGTTTCAGGATTGCCTTCATAAAGGCGATCAATCTCACGGCGCCATTCATCGAGGCCCTTTTGTCGGTCAGCACTCACAATATTGTCGTCATCAGCAATATCATCCACTTCACGGCAAAAAGCATAAACTGCATAAATCCCTTCTCGCCGCGATTTTGATAGGATACGCATACCGCTCGCAAAAGAAGTGCCGGATCGTTTAACCGTCTCAACAGCATGCCGGCGAGCATGCTCCATTTGATCTTCGCTGAACTTGGTCGGGGCTATCTTCGCTTCAAGAGACATATATTACGCCTCTCTCTCTTGGTGTTTTTGCTCTATTTTTGAACCAGCTCGAAGAAACCCGAATATACAGCCCCCTAAACCTGCAAGGGCGAAATCAATTTTTGTTAGCGCTACGCGCGTTGCGAGTGGATCACCATTACGCAGTTTTTTTAATAGCCTTGCCGCCAAGCGAATAATCACCTCCGATTCCATGGCCAAATGCCTACTTTTTAACACTGGCGGAAGCTGACGAGCCTCCGTCATCAATTTATCGCACCCATCCAACATACGATCCATAACGATACGTAAACCTTGTGAGGTTTTTTTCATACGGACATCATCTACGGTGCTTCCTTGTTCGTTTAGCCAATCAGTGGGAATATAACATCGATCCATTTCTAGCAAATCATCACCACAATCTTGTATATGATTTAATATTTGTAAAACCGTACAAAGAGCATCAGATTTTTGATAACCTGCACTGTCTTCCCCGTGAAGATCCAGGAGATAACGCCCAACCGGATTGGCTGAATTTTCACAATACCCAATTAAACCAGACCAGTCTTTATAGCGCGATTGTTCTGCATCTTGGATAAATGCAACAATCAGATTGCTACCGTGACAGATGGGAACATTCATTGCCATCATGCTGGTCCTCAATGCTATTGCTTTTTCATAACCAGGTAGCTGCGCTTCACCCTTTAACACTGCATCGAAGTTACGTAACCGTTGAATTTTCTCTTGACTTGATAATTCGGGATTATCAGCCACATCATCGATTGCACGGGCAAAATCATAGTAGGTTGCAACATGAGGACGAAGGTGCTTGGGCAGTAAAAATGAGCCGACAGGAAAATTCTCATCCTTCGCCCCCTTGCCCGAAGGTGTTTCAGCGCTTTGCGCTCTTGCGCCCATCTTTTGATCAGAAGGCGAGTTTGCGGGGCTCATTGGGTCGCTATCGATGTGCATACCTGGGGCTCATTTCGTCAACATAGTCCATGCTGTTTACCCTGTCCGCCTGACAAACCCAAGCCAGAAACGCTGAAAAAAGCAGATATTTTTGGTTACGAACTCAATGTGGCTCCCCTATAATAGCTTAAACAAATACACCGAGAGAGAGAAAAATAATGATTGCTCAACATATTTTAAAACCTTCATTACTTTTACGTCTATTTTGCCTTAGCCTCAGCGTCGCAGCGCTGCCAGCCTCCGCTCATATTCATGACAAACACAAACATGCCGAAAAACACGACAAAAATCACACTGGCAGCTCTGTGAGCGCTGTTCAAGCAGAGGCATATTACATCGCTAATGAAGGCATAATGGTGTCGCAGAAAAATAATGGGAAAAATTTGAAAGTTATTTTTGATCCCCTTTTCAACAATACATATGGGCAATATCAACCTCTTCCTGAAAGGATGAGAACAAAGCTCATCTCAGGGCAGATGCCTTTCGACCATGTAGACGCCATTTTTATCAGCCATCATCATGGAGATCATTTTGATCCTAAAGATATGCTTGCATTATTAGTGGGTAATCCTGAAATAAAACTTTTCGCTCCAAAGCAAGCCATCGCCGCCTTACGCCAAGAAGACGAAACGAATATTTTAAAAAATGATAATCGGATTCATACGATTACTTTAGACTATGGGGATGCTCCCTTAACGCTGATGGTCGACGGTCTGACTGTTGAAGCTATCAGGATTCCTCATGCTGGGGGAGAAGGACGGCGGGCCATACAAAATATAGTCTACCGCATCACACTCGATGAAAAAACGACCATCATGCATATGGGGGACGCAGATCCCGATGATGTGCATTACGCCCCCTATGAAGCACATTGGAAAAAGCGCATGACTGACACGGCTTTTCCTCCCTATTGGTTCTTTCTAAGCGATGAAGGAAACACAATTTTAAGCAAACGACTTCGTATAAAACACTCGATTGGCAGCCATGTTCCAGAGGGTATGCCCGATGATCCATCCAAGCGAAATGAAAAGTTTCAAGGTTATGATCTATTTACAGAACCAGGAGAAACGAGAACCATCAAGCCATGATTTTTTTAAGTTTTAGACTCTTATCGTCTGATGGCCCTCACAAACAGATACCTAAAGCACCTACGCATCAAATGGAATCAAGGAGGTACTTAAGGGGTTTGTTTTGTCGCATTTGCGGATGGTCAACCGGCCTCACCATGAACTCATAGAAGGGACCACATGATCTGGAAATACTTTAAGACTATACCATATTCCTTTTGCAAACCCCTTTTATGCTTAGTCGAAAAACACTGACTAACTTTATTAATCAGGGAGCATTGCGTAGTTTTTTTTCATAAGCATTCACGAGTGTCATATAAGGGTTCACTTTCGTAAACAAAGGCGGATCCCCCTCAGCTCCTACATAGTTATCGTACATTTCAAAATGCAGGTGCACTGTGGTGAAAACGCGGTTACCATTCGATCGAAAGAAGTCATTCGAAATCAAACCAATACGATCGCCTTGGCTAACCTGATCTCCAACATTCACTGATAAACGCGACATGTTCAGGTGAAGATAATTATAAATTGCACCATCACTAGAATTCAAAGTTACCCAGTGACGACGAATATCAGCGATCCTTCCATCGGCAACCGCAACAGCCCAATGTACATCTTTCGTACATGTCACCGGCCTGATATCCAATCCCTCATGTCCACCTCCCGGACACAAAGATTGATTGCGATCTCTTTTTTCGCAAAATGTATCCTGCCATGGATATTCAAAATTTTCAGTGTGGCAGCGCCCACCGTCAAATCCGAACGCAATCCCAAATTGCCCCCCATGACGGTATTTTTGAGAATTTAAAAACACCTTTTCCTCTGTAGGAAAAATTATATTGTTTCTGTATATAAAATTATCGACAAAACCAGGCCCACTTCCAGGAATAATCTCTCCAACGGGTATAAAGGAAAAAATATCACCGTCACTGTCTGTTAACAACTCAGTACCCGGTTCACCTGCATCATCATTTGGCGCATTCCCCATACCCGAGTCACCATTGCCAGATTCGGTTTCAGATTCAGCTTCAACCTCGGATTCAACCTCGGATTCAACCTCAGTCTCTTTCGCTCCCTCTCCAGCAGGAGATTCTGTGCTTTGTTGGTTTTGTCCAAAAAAATAAATACAAAATAAGAAAAATGCAGCTACCAATGCAATGGCAAACAATAACCGAACGAACAAACCACCGTTTTGATAATTATTCATCACTTCCCCCTTTAATTCAATCTGGCATTTAATAGAGCCATCGAAGATACTAACTCTTTTATGTAATCATCCTTGTTGCATTTAGAATTGTTTGGATCATCGCAAATTATAGTCATAACATAACCACAACCAAATCTCGAAAAAGACAAATCGACAGAGTCTTCACTATGAGCAATAAAGTAATTTATTCCGAAAAAAGAAATAGCCTCCTTTTGTGATTGAAGTTTACTCATACGAGACTTTATCATAGATGATCGAGGCGCAAGTGTTTTTCGCCGAGACCCCGCAAAGCGCATAAAAACACCATCCTCGAGATCAGCAGTAACCATATAGGTATTTTTCTGACCAAAAATTCTTAAATTCGCATTTCGCGTCTGCAAAGTCGGGATAATAACGGGCATATCAACATAGTTAACTTCGGCTCGCATCTCTTTTTCTTGCTTTTCATGGGCAACAGGCCACAATCCTGGCTCACCAACAATACGGCCTTTATTGGCAAATTCACCACCACGTCCAGCGGTTAAGTCTCTTTGGCGTCGCGCCGATAAATTTTTACGCGATGCCGCCATGTCGCTACGGGTTTCTTCCCAGTCCACTTCTACAATGGCGCGATCTTCTTGATTTTGTTTTGATAATCTTTGTGAGTCACGGCGCACAGTTTGTGTGCGCTCTTTTTTTAACTTCTCGAATTTTCGGCGCCGTTCTCCCGCTTTCTCATCATCGAATTTATCTGTATCTTTTGAAGTAATATTTTTTACATCTTCTCTTACTTTATCATCTTGATTTGTAATCGCGTCTTTTAATTGATCTCCCACTTTACTATCTATAATTTCAGGGCGCTTCACTCTAACCCCATCAACAGTAGGGCGCTCAGCAGTGGGTACTCTTGGCGAGTTGCCAGTTTCTTGAACAGAAACGAAAGATATCATCTCAGGCTCCAAGGGCATCGCATGAGATAAATTTATCCCCCCCATACTGATGATCAGCACGATCAAAAAAGTGAAAATTTTTTTAAATTTAAAAAAAACCAATACGTGTGTATGTTAAACGGTGAAAAAAAATTATGTCTAATCATGAGCTCCCCTCTCCTCATAAAATGTTTTTACAACCTCACTATTGTGCTACAGACATCAAATAAGTGCAAGCTTTAGAAATAACAGTTTAATTGCAATATCTTACTGATAATTTATCATATATAAACCACACACAACACCTGTTTTCATAGGGAGCCGTTCCCAGACAATGACATTAATATTACTACAGAGCTTTAGTCTACTAATCTGGGGGTATCTATTTTTCTTGCACGGTAACTTCTGGCGTGCTGACCAGTTATTGGCTCAAGACAGTCATCAGTTTACCAATAATTACCGTGAAGAAAACAAAAAATGGCCAAAAATTGCCATCATTATTCCTGCTCGAAATGAAGAACAGTCAATTTATCAAGCTATAAAGAGTCACTTACAATCAAATTATAAAGGTGTTTTTACGGTCACGCTGGTGAATGATCATTCAGAAGATCAAACAGAAGCCCTAGCGATAAAAGCAGCAAACAATGATAAGCGGTTCAATGTAGTCTGCCCTCCCCCTTTGCCAAAAGGATGGAGCGGAAAGTTATGGGCTCTTCATCACGGTGTTGTGTCTTTAAACACGCAATATGATTATATTCTTTTCACTGATGCAGATATAATTCATGCTCCTGATACGCTATCCGCATTGACTACTAAAGCAATGGCCGAGAAACTCGATATGATTTCACTCATGGCCAAACTTGATATGCGCGGTCTTTGGGGAAAAACACTCATCCCAGCATTTGTATATTTTTTTATGAAACTATATCCATTTGCGAAAGCGAATGACCCACACAATAGATTAGCCGGCGCCGCAGGCGGTTGCATGCTAATTTCATATGAGCGCCTTGACCATGTCGGCTCCATTCAAGCTATCAAAGATGCGCTTATTGATGACTGCACTCTCGCCGAAAAAATAAAGAATACCTTACCAAGATCAAAAATATTTATAGGTTTAGCAATCAATGAAGTCATCAGCATTCGCGACAATACGTCTTTCGCATCTATATGGAAGATGGTATCTCGCACGGCATACACTCAATTAGATCATTCTCCAGTGAAATTATTATTTGCACTTATAGGGATGGTTTTAATATATCTTATGCCGCTTATTATATTTGTACTTTCAGTTATCCTTCATCACATTATGCTATTATCATTGAGTTTGATCACGATCACATTAATGCTTAGTAGTTTCTGGCCGACGATCAGACATTATAAATTATCGCCTGTGCTCGTATTCAGCCTTCCCTTAAGTGCTATTTTATACTGCGCTATGACAATAAATTCCGCGCGACTGACCTGACCCCTTTGAACGCAGCCAGCTAATAGTAGTAAAATGGCTGAATCA
>CAYZLR010000084.1:0-15072 GCA_964479275.1 uncultured Caulobacterales bacterium | reverse complement strand
GAAAACTGAAGTTTTTCAGCTGCCTGTTAAAGCACCTCCACTTCAAATTGAATCGCCGAGATGCTTTAAACCTCGCTAAAGCCAAGCACTGCATTTTGTCCGCCAAATGCAAATGAGTTGGAAAGTGTGAAATCAATTTTTTGCTCACGGGCCTGATTGGGAACATAATTCAGATCACAATCGGGATCGGGATCATGTAAATGAAGCGTTGGCGGCGCGATATTGTGATTTAAAGCAAGAATTGCCGCCACCGCCTCTATCCCGCCCGCAGCGCCTAACAAATGTCCGTGCATCGATTTCGTGGATGAGATCATGATATCATCTGCGTCATGATTAAAAACCGAACGAATAGCTTTTGTCTCCGTAGGATCGTTCAACAAAGTCCCTGTGCCGTGTGCATTGATATAAATATTTTTAGCGTCAGGTAGATTTACCCCCTCCATCGCTAATCTCATTGCCGATGCAGCCCCCTCCTGCGATGGATTGATCATGTCATTACCATCGGCATTCATACCAAACCCGGAAAGTTCGGCATAAATATGCGCGCCACGTTTTTTTGCATGCTCATACTCTTCCAGCACAAGAATTGTAGCGCCCTCTCCGATAACCAATCCATTTCTGTTTTTTGAAAACGGCCTACACATTTCTGATGCTAGAATATGCATACCCTTCCAAGCTTCCAGAGCGCCGTATGATAGAACCTTTTCGCTCGCACCCGCCAGGCCAACATCAGCAAGACCGGACTTTATCAATTGCGCGCACACACCAATCGAATGCGCTGCCGATGCACAAGCACTGGCAATCGCGAAAGAAGGGCCGGACAAACCATAACGGATCGACACATGACTGGCAGCAGCGTTGGGGATCGTGCGCAAAATCGTTAGGGGGTGGGGGCGCCGACCTTTTTTTAACATACCATAATGAGTGGTATCACTCGATACCTGCCCCCCGATACCTGAACCGATAATAGTCGCTGTTCGCGCGGCCAGCGCGCCTTCAAATGATAAGCCAGACGAGGCCACCGCCATATCAGCCGCGGCTACAGCAAACTGCGCATACAGATCGGCACGCAAAACATCACGTCCAAGTGCCCCCAAAACTTTATCCGCATTTTCAATTTTTGCAGCAGGAACCGTGATCGAATATTCGTCATCATAGCCATATGTCTCAGGCTTTATTGCACAATGACCCGCAAACAAATTGGCTTTGAATTCTTCCAGGGTAACACCCAGCGGGGAAAACACGCCAAGTCCGGTAACTACAACGCGCTTGGTCATGGGCTAGGCCTAACTTTTGTTATTTTTTTTGTGCGATGTCTTCCAACGCATCAATCAAATCACCCACGCTCTTCATGTCGCCGAACGGGTTTTCATTCGCGTTGAAGGGTACCTCAACATTCATTTTTTCCTCAACCTCATAGATGATTTCTACGACAGAGAAACTATCTATCCCAAGATCCGTAATCAGGGTTTCACGTGTTAGCTCACCTGTAAGGCCAATGGCGTGCCCTTTAACGATCTCTAGTAACGTTGATTCCATTTCAGACATGATGGCTCCTCAGCCCGTTAGTGAGAGTTTTCTCATGTATAGTCCACTCGTAAATGTTGTGCCATAAAATCCATAGGGTGATCAATGGGGTAAATGTAATAAAGCTTGTCAATTGCGTTCAAGCAAATCGGCAAGGAAAGCCCGCAAAAGCTTCTCAACTGAAGATAAACGATGGGGCTAACACACGGCCTATTCCTTCTGCAAACACCGCCATTGCACTCAAAACCATTGCTTTGGTTCCCAACTTGATAGCAAATTCAGGTAGTATTTTGAAAAAGGGCGAATGAGGAGAAGGTGCATAGGCAACCTCAGCTACCGCCGTACCGCCCACATTTTGGGTCACCTCATACCCGAGAGCACTCATGTCCTTACCCAAACATTTTGCCGTCTTATTTTCTCTAAAAGGCACCCGCATCTTTACTCATTAACACGGCTGCAATGGCGCTCTTGGTGTAACGGTAATAGCGCCTCATCATTTTACTCTCAACTATTCTTGGATAAGATTAATCTCTGAAGTTTTTATATTGCATAGGCTGCTCAAGCTTCATACTCTTAATAAAGGCGATCACGTCTTGAAGGTCATCACGCTTTTTACCCGTAACCCGCAATTCTTCTCCCTGAATGGCGACTTGGACTTTCAGTTTTTCTCCTTTGATCGCCTTGGTAATTTTTTTCGCTGTTTCTTTATCAATACCTTGCTTCAACAATACATTTTGGCGAACGGACTGTCCGGCAGCCGATTCAATTTTTTGATAATCCAATGAACCCGCCTCAATGCCTCGTTTTTGCATTTGCCCTTGCAATATCTCATGCAATTGTCTCAGCTTCATATCATCATCGGCGTGTATGGTAATAACGCCGTCTTTGAACTCCACTTTCGATTGCGATCCTTTGAAGTCATATCGGGTCTCAACCTCGCGCATTACATTCGCAATTCCGTTTTCAGCTTCAGATAAATCAACTTCAGAAACAACATCAAAGGACGGCATGATCTCTCCATTAAAAAACCGCAACACTCTCAACCGGTTTGTTCAGTAAGTGCGTTATGAAATTAACCATAGAAAAGGTCAACATCACAGCCCAAAAATCAAGCCTAGGATGGTTCCAACCTGACAGGTCGAAACTGAATATTATGAACCCAGAAGATCAGACAATGGATGTATTACTTCTATCTTTAAAACAATGCCACCATAGCGAGCTGGAGCATCAGCACAAAACTCAGGCCGAATACATCAAACCCCTTTCCCACAAGTTGCTGAGAAAGGGGAGTAAAAGTATATCAAGAAAGATGGCTACTCAGGGATGGGAAACCCACGATCGCGCATAAGCGCATTGATATCGGCATCGCGCCCTCTGAAACCACGATAAGCCTCAGCGGGATCAATAGCATTTCGCGGCGCAAACAGATATTTTACCAGCTTTGCTGCGACTTCCCTATCATAAAAACCACCTGGCGCTTCCATAAATGCTTCCGCAGCATCAGCAGTTAAAACATCAGCCCACATATATCCATAATACCCGGCTGAATATCCTTCACCTGAAAAAATATGCCCAAAATGAGGAGAGCGGTGACGCATCACGATCTCGCTTGGCATGCCAAGGTCATCAAGCGTGACTTTTTCAAATTGATCTGGATCAAAATCAGCAGACAGATCACTGGTGTGATAACGCATATCAACGAGCGCAGAAGCTAAATATTCGGTTGTGCCAAATCCTTGATTAAAGTTTGCGGCCTGTTTAATTTTTGCCACCAATTCAGCTGGAATGGGTTCACCCGTTTCATGATGAATAAGGTAAGCATTAATCACTTCATCCGTTGAGAGCCAGCGTTCGAGCAATTGCGACTGAAATTCAGTATAGTCGCGCACGCCGCCGTTCAAAGTCGGATAAGCTGCATTGGATGAAAGTGAATGTAGCGCATGACCAAACTCGTGGAAGAAAGTGGTCGCATCATCCCAGGACACCAAAACAGGCTCCCCGGGTGCACCGGCTATAAAATTGGAATTATTGGAAGACAGTACTGTCTTCTTGCCATTAAAGGTTTCATGAGAGCGGTAACTCGTGGCCCATGCTCCCGAACGTTTACCCTGCCTGGCAAAAGGGTCCAGATACCAAAGGCCAATATGATCACCACTGGTCTTATCGGTCACCTCCCAAACTTTTACATCTTCATGAAAAACTGGCACCGAATTGGCTGGAACCGGAGTAAAATTAAAATTAAACAACTCGCCCGCGACAAAGAACATCGCTTCACGCAATTTATCAAGTTGCAAATATTGCTTAACTTCGTCACTATCAAGATCATATCTATCTTTGCGCACTTTTTCCGCATAAAAACGATAATCCCAAGGCGCTATCGTAATATTAGCGCCTTCAGAATCGGCAATAGCCTGCATATCTGCAACTTCTTCTTTGACTCGCGCCGTAGCCGCAGGCCAAACGGTTTCCATCAAGTCCAGCGCGCGTTGAGGCGTGCCTGCCATCCGGTTTTCAAGCCGCCAAGCAGCATAATTATCATATCCTAAAAGCCCGACCCGCTCATCACGTAATTTCAAAATCTCCGCAATGATTGCATTATTATCGTGCGCATCACCATTATCGCCACGCGAATAATAAGTCGTCCAGACTTTTTCACGCAATTCCCGTTCAGTGGAATAAGTTAAAAACGGCGCCATCGATGAGCGCGTATTGGTCACAGCAAAAGCGTCTTCTCGCCCACGCGCCTTCGCAGCGCTCGCAGCCGCCGCAACAAACGATTGCGGTAAACCGCCCAACTGATCTGCATTTAGATAGAGTACATAATTTTCTTCATCAGCCAACACATTATTCGCAAAACTGGTGTGCAGCTCCGCCAAACGTTGATTGATTTCCGCATATCGTTTTTTTTCAGAACCCACCAATGTCGCGCCATTACGAGCAAACCCATCATAGGTTAACTTCACAAGTCTTTGTTGATCCGGACGCAGGGAGTTCATTTCTTCACTCTCATAAACAGTCCGTACCCGTTGAAACAATGCATCATTTTGGGTGATTTTAGAATTAAAGGCGGATAGCTTTGGTGCCATTTCTCTTTGTATTTCGCGAAATTCTTGTGAAGAAAGATTGGAACTCCAAATACCCCAATAGGAAAACACCCGCCCCAAATCCTCGCCGGTTTTCTCCAATGCTTCAATTGTATTTGCAAAATTGGGCACTTCCGTTTGGGCCGTGATCGCATCAATTTCTGTCAAATTTTTTGCCGTCCCAGCTTCCAACGCCGGTTTTAAATCATCAAGAGACATTTTATCAAAGGCAGGTACCCCGCCATAAGGACCACTCCAGTGTGCCAAAAGAGCATTATCAGAATTTTTTTTCACAACTGTCTCCACAGCCTTAACCTCATGAGATGGCTTTTGTTGATCTGTTGTTCCTTGCTCTGAGGAGCATGCGGCAAGAACACTTACACTCAACATAAGAGCCATACGGCGAACTTTACTTTTTGAGAATAACTGTCTTTCTTTATACATCATAAATTAACCCTTGATATAATTTTTAAACCTTTGCACATGCCCCGCGCCTGGCTCGAATGTTAACGGCTCATTTGGGAGGGCAAAAACATCCATAGCATGCATGCGAAAAAATGGGGCTATTTTTTCGGATAACGCCTTACTTTAACGCGCTTTCCTTCAAATTACTATCAAAATAGGATCCCGCTAAAATGCCAGCTATGCTGCTTCAATGCTTTTACGCACAGTGATGCGAATACACTAGCGAGGACGAATTCAGGCCGATGATTTTTTGTGCCGCCCGCCTTTATGCAATTTTGCTGGTGCCGCGCCATGAATTGTCGCGAAGCGCTGATGAAAGGTCTCGAGAGGCCCAATGACCGCTTGTAGTGCCGCAATGCATTGACGATCAAAGCCCATAACAAGGTCTTCAACGCCGTCACCGCCAATGTCCTCTTCAATAACACCCAGCGCTTTTTCGACTTTCATAGCCCCACGCCATGGGCGATCCGTGGTTAAAGCGTCAAAACTTTCTGCCATATTGATGATACGAGCCTCAAGGCAGGTATGGGGATCGCCTCCAGGATTTGCAACTGCACCTGACCTTTCAACATTTACAGAAATAGCTCCATTTGCACCGTTATAAGAGGCGATGCGACCCTGCTCACTATAAATAGGGGTGCGCTCGAGTATAGAACGGGTGTGGTCTTCGTGCTTGCTCATCAAGGCACGCTCTTCAGCATCCAACTCCCCCGGTTTGTCAAGAAGGCTATTGCTAATACCAAGTTTGCCCAAATCATGTAACCAGGCTGCACGGCGCAACCACCGCCGTGTTTGTGCACCAAGACCTAAATATTCGCCCATCAGGTCAGCATAATTTGCCACCCTGTCACTGTGACCATTTAAATAGTCACTTTTACTATCCACAACCTCGCCAAAACGATAAGCGATATTATCCAATGCAGTCTCATCAAGTCTTTCCGCATTAGGAAAATCACAGTAAGTTTTTGGGGCTAATAAATGAATTTTTCGATCAAGATCTGGCGCATTTAAATCTTTCCAAAACTCAACACTTTTCGAAACGCGAATGAATGCAGAAACAAGGCGTGGATCAAACCAGCGCCCGGATCTGTTCATCGCTTCCTGGATCGCTATTTTTCGATCACACCGACCGTAAAAGGAAACGACAACCTGCGCCATATTCGCAATTCTGGCCCCTAAAGGGATTTGGTCACCTTGAAGACCAGAGGGAAGCCCACCGCCATTCCAGTGTTCATCACGCGCCGCGATAGCTTGCGCGACCTCTTCAGGCAAATTTAACGCCCTCGCAAAAGCAGCCCCGCGCATGGATCGGCTATTTGCAATTTCGCGGGTAATCGACTTAAAATTCGGAAAGACTTTTGATAGTGCACTAAAGCGTTTTATAAAATCCCCGTTCATTCCGGTTTTCGCGATAATAAAATTTAAAGTACCAGAGAAGCTGTCTTCAACTGCATTTAAATCTCGGCGAAATTCAATATCGTCGGTTTGATACAACTCATATATTCTCATAGAGGTTGAGCTACATCCGATATCTTTTAACAACAAAGTATAATATAAGTTAGAGAGTTCCTGATCGGATAAATCTATTTCTTGCCCGACCTGCATCGCAATATAGCATGCTCTAATGGAATGACCATTTGTATCACCGCGTGTTAAATCCAGCGCATAACTAAGCTGCGCTAATAATTTGGCCAAGTTCACTGAAAATTTTTCACTGAATCGCGCTTCATCATTATCATGATCAAGCGATGCGCCAAACTTACGACTATACATTGACGGATAACCCTCATCCCAACTCAAACCAGAACTCTCAATATAAGAAAGCAGGTTTAAGATTTTGTGAGATTACAGAGTCACCAAACCATTAATACACCTGATAAATTTTTTAATTTGTCTCATCAGACAAAGCCCCTTCCCATCAAATGGAAGCAACAAGAAAATGCTTTCATTTATTGTTTTGTCACATTTCCGGACGCTCAACCGATGGCCATTTGATCTGGAAATACCCAAATAGCCCTCGCGAGGGGCCGATCTTCAATACTCACGCATTTTGCGTGTTTGTGGGAACCGGTCGAACGGCAATAAATGCGAAAAAAGAAAGACTTTCAGCATCTCGGCGATTCAATTTGAAATGGATGTGCTTTAAGGCCGCAAGAGTTTGGAAATTATGAAGCCAATCGAACCTGATCTACAAATCGTTTGAACAAATAAAAACTGTCTTGCGGGCCGGGGCTCGCTTCGGGATGATGTTGAACGGAAAAGACAGGTTTACCTTTTAAGCTAATCCCGCAATTCGTACCATCGAACAGTGATCGATGGGTTTCCACAACATCTTCAGGAAGCGTGGCACGATCAACAGCAAAGCCATGGTTCATGGAAACAATCTCGACTTTATTGGTGGTCAGATCTTTCACAGGGTGGTTCGCCCCATGATGCCCTTGATCCATTTTTATAGTTTTGGCCCCCAGTGCGAGCGCCAAAATCTGATGCCCCAAACATATCCCTAAAATTGGCATGTCTTTTTCAATCAGACCACGGATAACAGGTACAGCATATTCCCCCGTTGCCGCTGGATCCCCCGGTCCATTTGAAAGAACCACACCGTCAGGCTTGAGTGCCAAAATATCATCAATAAGCGCCGAGGCTGGCAACACTGACACGCGGCAATTTTCATGAGCGAGCAATCGTAGGATATTTTTTTTAACGCCATAATCAATTACAACAATATGCGGGCTATCAGCGCGACCATCGTGTGTCACAAACCCCTCCTCCCGGCTCCACAATGCTTGATCATGAGAGAATGGATCGAGAGTCGTCATATCACGCGCAAGATCACGCCCCTCCAAGCCTGCCCAAGCCGCTGCTTTTTGCTCAAGTTTCGCAATGTCAAAATTCCCTGACGGGCTGTGCGCAATAACCCCGTGCGGCATTCCTTCTTCACGAATCATAGCCGATAATGCCCGGGTATCGATGCCCGATAAACCAATGATCCCGCGACGCTTTAGCCAGGAGGGAAGATCAAACTGCGAGCGATAATTTGAAGGACTCGTTACCTGTTCACGAAAAACCACACCGCGCGCAGCCTGCACGGCGCCATTGGTGGCAAACTCGATATCATCATTATTCACACCAACATTACCAATATGGGGAAAAGTAAATGTGATGATTTGCCCGGCATAGGAAGGATCGGTCAAAATTTCCTGATATCCCGTCATCGCAGTATTGAAGCAAACCTCACCAATGGCCTCGCCGCTCGCCCCCACACCGATGCCTTCAAATACAAACCCATTTGCCAGCACCATGATCCCCGTGGTTTTTGGCGATTTTGTGTTATTTATCAGCATGATACATGCTTTCTCTTTAGTAGGCAGGAATGGCGAATAATCGATCGGACAGTGCACAAAAAATGCGTTCAAACGGTCGCGACCCTATGAGATGGGCCTGAGTCGGTCAAGCGACAATTTCGACGATCGGGATCTAAGTCTGATCCCTCCCTGTTTCTCGATAAAACGAAGCTTAAAAACACAAAAAAACATCCCTTGTAATGATGTATTGGGGCCGGTAAACATGCGCGCTTAACTAAATGTTTGCACGCTCCCCCTGAAAGGCTATGCTCACCGTCAAATTTGAGCCCCGCACTTCGTGATAAAACCGTGTAAACACCAGAGCTGGTCAGTAGACCAGCGGACTATATTAAAGGACGCTCACAAATGCTGCGTGACAAGATCGATGAAACTTTAAAATCCACCATGAAAGAACGGGGGGATAGATTAAAAGTTGCGACTCTCAGACTCATTAATGCTGCGATCAAGGATCGTGATATAGCTGCCCGTGGCGAAGATCGATGCGATGGTGTGAGCGATGAAGAAGTTCTTTCTATTTTAGCGAAAATGGTCAAACAGCGTGAGGAAAGCTCGCGCAGCTTTGAAGAGGGTGGACGCCCAGAACTTGCTGAACAAGAGCGAGCGGAAATCGGTATCATTCGGGAATTTATGCCCCAACAAATGGATGATGCAGAAATTGAAACGGCTGTTAAAGACGTTGTCAGTGAACTGGAAGCCACAAGCTTAAAGGACATGGGCAAATGTATGGGCACCCTTAAAGAGCGCCACCAAGGTGCCATGGATTTTGGCAAAGCTGGAAAACTCTTAAAAGATACGCTCTCTGCTCCCAGCGATTAACATCCTCGAAAGCCAAATATGAAATTTACTGCCGCAAGACTTGCAAAATCTGTTGGTATCATTTTAATTTTTGGGTTGGTAATCGCCAGTTTCTGGTTATGGCACCCTCTTGACGATGATTTTGATGAAGAAGCGGCGATTATTACGGCCCAAAATTACTCAGTAGAAATTATTCGCGATGATTTTGGCGTTCCCCATATTTATGGACCTCGCGATGCTGATGCTTTATTTGGTCTAGCTTACGCACAGGCAGAAGATGATTTCCAAACCATTCAGGAAATTGTTGCGGTCACAAGAGGGAAACTTGCGCGCTATCGCGGCGTGGATGGTGCCACGACCGATTATCTGGTTTCGCTGTTCAAAGTGTGGGAAACCATCGAAAAAGACTACGAAACAAAAGTTCCTGATCATTTAAAAGAACTCGCCGAGGCCCAAGCCGCCGGCATGAATCTATTTGCCGCTCAGCACCCTGAACAAACCTGGCGGGGTCTTGCTCCTTTTACAGCCAAGGACGTCATTGCTGGATTCGTTTTTAAAACACCATTTTTTTACGGATTAGACGGCACTCTGTTACCACTTTTTGGCGACAAGTTTAAACAACAAATCGCCCTCGATCCGGCGCAAGGCCGGCAAAGCTGGAGCGCGGTTGCGGGCAGCCCGGCAGAGCGCGGGTCAAACGCATTTGCCGTTTCCCCTGAACGTAGCGGCGACCAAAAAACCCGGCTGCTGATAAACTCCCACCAACCCTTTACCGGCCCTGTTGCCTGGTACGAAGCCCATATAGTTTCCGAGCAAGGCCTTGATATAACCGGTGGTACATTTCCGGGGGCTCCATTAATTTTACATGGCTTTAATCGTCATCTTGGTTGGGCAAATACCGTTAACAAACCTGACCTGAGCGATACTTATGTGTTAACTGTGAACCCGAAGAATAAAAACCAATATCGCCTTGACGAAGAATGGATTGATTTTGAAAAAAGCGAAGCCAAAATGCAGATCAAACTTTTTGGACCCTTCGCCTTTCCCGTCAAAAGAGACGTATTGTTCTCCCGTCATGGCCCCGTGATACAGTCAAAACACGGTACTTACGCTGTGCGTTACGCGGGCATGGGGGAAATTCGTCAATTTGAACAATACTACAAACTGAACCGGGCCCAGAGCCTGGCCGAGTTTATGAGTACATTATCCATGAATGCTTTGCCAAGCATCAATTATATCTATGCGGATAAAGAAGGCAATATTGGCTTCATTCATAATGGTCAATTCCCAGATCGTAACGATGAATGGGATTGGTCTCATCAATTGCCAGGCGATCGATCAGATTTAATCTGGTCCGGCTATCGCTCATTCGCAACCGTCCCCAAGCTTATTAACCCAAAATCTGGCTTTATTTTTAATGCCAATAACACCCCCTTTATTGCAACAGACGGCGATGATAATCTCAAAGCTTCTGATTTCCCTCAATCGATGGGATTGAAGTCAGTGATGACCAACCGGGCTTTGCGCATAACCGAATTGACTGATGGTGCATCCCCTCTGAGCAGGGAAACTCTCCTGGCGATTAAATTTGATAATCAGTATTCTGAAAAATCAAAAGCGATGGAGATTGTTAAAGAAGTTCTAGCCATGGATTGGAATGCTGAGCCCGATCTTGAACAAGCGGCCGCCCATCTCGCCAAATGGGACGGCAGCACCAATCTCGATAACCCTTACGCTGCACTGGGTGTGCATACGGTCATTCATGAAATCACCGAAGAATTCACCAATATAAAAGCTCCGTCACGAGAAAAAGCCTTTCGTGATGCCGTCGATATATTAATGAAAAATTTCGGCACGATTGACGTCCCATGGCGCAAAATCAACCTTATGGTGCGTGCAGACACTATTATCCCGGTGAATGGTGGCCCAGACATTTTACGCGCGATTTACCCGGCGGAACTTCGTGAAGATGGTAGGTTTCACGCTAATGCAGGGGATAGCTGGATTGCGCTCGTGGAGTGGGATGAAAATGGTAACCAAACAGCAGATATTATTCATCAATATGGCAGCGCAACGACAGATAAGTCGTCACCAAATTATGATAACCAAATGCCAATTTTTGCCCGCGAGCAATTTCGCAGCGCTCATATCAAGCGCAAAGATGTGATCGCCGTCGCTACAAGAATTTATAATCCGACCAAAAATTGACATGAATGAAAAGCGATTATAACTTTCTAACATCAATATTATAATCCGGGAGGGCTCATCATGATGAGAAGACATTTCACAGGTTTGTTGATCGGTTTGGGTTTTGCAAGATCAGCGAAAGCAAAAGATAAACACCTAAATTGCCCAGCGAGCCAGTCAGATTATACCTTTAAAAATTTTTTAGATGCTGAAGAAAAATATCGGTGAAATCTAGAATCAAAAAATGGTCGTATTGTTGGCGATAGCGGTCAAGGCTATGCGTCTAAAGCGGGTTGCGAAGACGCCATTAACAGAATCAAGCAAGAAGTCGCGGCAGCCCAGTCGGTCTATTGCCCGCAATCATAAGCCCTCAAATGCAAGAGAAAAGTTATTCCCGCTCAGCAAAACAGATTTAAAAATATTTTGTCTATCTGTGGAGGTGTTTTGGTCACAGCTTCACCGTGTTTAAACTCTTGTTTGATCAAGAATTGTGCATCCTTCAGGCTATGTTTTAGGATTCACGCTTATTTTGATCGTCATGTAAACAGTATAAAGACCACACTCTGCTTCACGTGCAACAAATCCACCATACGGCAGCGAAATTAACTGCTAAGACCTATCGCCAAGAGGTATAATTTCCTTATAGTCATGATCAGATCATACATAAGGAATAATCGACATGATGAAAGATTTGTTTTCTCTAAAGGGACGCACCGCTATTATCACCGGAGGCTCTCGCGGGATTGGGAAAATGATCGCGCAAGGCTTTATTGAGCAAGGCGCAAAAGTTTATATCACCGCCCGAAAAGCCCCGGCTTGCGATCAAACCGCACAAGAACTCTCAAAAGATGCGGGAACATGTATCTCACTCCCCCACGACCTTTCGACACTAGAGGGTATTGCTGCCTTTACAGCCGAATTTTCAAACCACGAAGATCATCTGGATATATTGGTCAATAATGCGGGCGCCGCTTGGGGGGCACCGTTTGAGGATTTCCCCGAAAGCGGCTGGGATAAAGTCATGGACTTAAATGTTAAATCCCCATTCTTTCTCACCAAGGCTCTACACAAACATTTGCGCAAAAATGCGTCCGTAGATAACTTATCTAAAGTCATTAATATCGCATCGATTGATGGGATACGGATGAACCCAATGGAAACCTATTCCTATCAGGCTTCAAAAGCGGCCATGATTCATTTAACCCGCCGTATGGCCGCGCGTCTGATTAAGGATGATATTGGTGTGAGCGCTATCGCCCCAGGTGCTTTTGCCTCTGAGATGAATAAAATCGCCAAAGAACAAAGCGAAATGGTAGGACAAGCCGTGCCCGCCAAACGCATTGGCCGTGACAGTGATATGGCGGGTACTGCTGTTTATTTAGCATCGCGTGCCGGTGATTATGTCGTTGGTGATACGCTCGCGGTTGATGGCGGTGTCGCTTATTGTGCCAATGTCATGTAAGCGCAATTGACCAAAGGAGCCTCATCATGATCACAGAGCAAAAAGCCCTTGGCACCAAAGCCACACTCGGCAACAAGCCAGAACCAGAGGCAATATTTGAAAATATAAGCCTAGGTGGCAAACGCGCCGTCGTCACCGGTGGTTATTCTGGAATTGGCCTGGAGACAGTGCGTGCCTTAGCACAAGGGGGGGCCGATGTGATGGTTCCCGCGCGCAGAGTTGAAAGCGCCAAGTCAGCACTTGCCAGTCTTCCTAAGACCCTACAAGCTCGGATACAAATCGCACATATGGATCTTACCGACCTCAACAGCGTCCGCAAGTTCACAGCGGACATGATACAGCAAGGAAAAGCCGTTGACTTACTGATCAATAATGCGGGTATTATGGCGTGTCCTGAAACTCGCATTGGCCCTGGTTGGGAGGCTCAATTCGGGGTCAATCATCTCGGCCATTTTGCACTAACTGGAGGGCTTTTGGACCTGTTAAAAAAAGCAGCGAATGCGAGAGTGGTGTGCCTTTCCTCTATCGCCCATCGCCGCGCTGATATCCAATGGGACGATATTCATTTTGCCCAAACGGCCTATGATAAATGGAACGCTTATGCTCAGGCCAAAACCGCAAACGCCCTGTTCGCCCTTGGTCTGGATCAGCAAATGAAGCATGATGGAATCCGGGCGTTTTCAGTCCACCCTGGTGGGATCCTCACACCGCTGCAACGACATATGGAAAAAGAAGAAATGATGGCCATGGGTTGGATTGATGAGAACGGCGAAATTCCCGAGGCGGCCAAGCCATTCTTCAAGACCCCCTCTCAAGGGGCTGCAACAAGCTTATGGGCCGCAACCAGCCCTGCGCTAAACGACAAAGGCGGGGTTTATTGCGAGGATTGTGACATTGCCAATATAATGACCGAGGCATCCGTTTTCTGTGATGTCGCGCCTCATGCCTGCGACATTGCCTCTGCACAAAGGTTGTGGGAGCTCAGTTTGGAGATGACAACATAAAAACATATGCACATATGCGTAATTCTTCTTGCATTTTCCCATTAAAAAGGTCATACCACCGCCCTGAATTGGATCGGGGCGTAGCGCAGCCTGGTAGCGCATCTGCTTTGGGAGCAGAGGGTCGCAAGTTCGAATCTTGCCGCCCCGACCATTTCGTTTTCCTGATAATGAGCCCCTATTAAGGGATTTTGCTAACGCCCGTGTTTACGGGGTTTCAGGCATTAACGCTTGCGCAGAACCGGTTCAATGCGTTGTGATTTGTGAGACGATAAATCATCCATAATCACGACATCACCGGGCTGCACCTTTGGTATCAATTGTGTCTCATCTAGGTTTCGAAACTGACCCGGTTGATCGGACCGTCTACCCCTACAAGGGGCGGTCAACCCGTAACAACACAGGCTGGCGATAAAGGTCTGCGTTCTCCAACGTCCAAACGGGGCCGTTACCGTCATTCCTTCAAAGCCCAATGCACGAAAACCAGTCGGCCATTATAAAAATCTCTATGACAATAGGAAGATTGCGGCGCGTTTCTTCTACAAAATCAAAGATATGCAGCACCCAGCAACAAGGTTCGAGAAATCTGCCCGCAACTTCCTGAATATGGTATACCTCTTCTCAGTTAAATGTTGGATCAATTGAGCCCATACCCTAGTCGTAATATTTCCCTATCTTTCGTTCAAAGCACGCCACGAAGATAATTTATGTGTAAATATATTTGGAATATACCCCAACTTTCTAGAAGTTTTCCAAACACATCGCCCAAGGTAAACCGCAAACAATGGAGCAGTGAACACCGAAGCGCAACCTGCCATTTTTCGCCATTGTTAAAAGACAAGCCCAGCCATAAATTACCAGTAAAAAAATGGAATTTACGAAACTATACCCAATCAAATAAACAGTTTCCACTCGGAGAATATGGCTCAAAACATGAGAACTAGGAAATTTTTTTCGGAGTGCTTCCTTAAATTTAATATTTTTGCCACTGCCTCTGGAATTTCTTCATCCATCACACACCCAACTCCTTCACTTCGCGTTTCCCCGTCAGTGGATTGGTCACATGCATTTTAAAACCCTTCCCTATAAAGATGTTTTGCATTAGGAGCTATCCTCATAAATCTTGCTGATCTTGTCGAACAGTGATTCTTTTTTGATCTTTGGTCAAGGAGGAATTTATGAGTGGA